>JAJUHY010000299.1 GCA_029265735.1 Marinobacter segnicrescens
CAGGAACGACACCATGCCGTGGTCGGTTTCTACGTGGTACGCACCAATGTGCTGGGTAATACCACCAGACTCACCAGCCGCGACCCGGGTCCGGCGGATATAGTCCAGCAACGACGTCTTACCGTGGTCAACGTGGCCCATAACACTCACCACCGGCGCGCGGCGGGTTTTCTCGCCTTCACTCTCCGCGGCGATTGCGCTGATGACTTCTTCCTCAAACGCATCTGCGCTGACCGCTTTAGCCTTATGGCCAAGCTCTTCAGTGACCAGCATAGCGGTCTCCTGATCCAGCGCCTGGTTGATGGTGGCCATCACACCCATGCCCATCAGGGTCTTGATCACATCAGCGGACTTCACCGCCATGCGCTGGGCAAGATCACCAACGGTAATCGTTTCGGGAACTTCAACTTCTCTAACCATTGGTTTGGTGGGCTTCTCGAAGCCGTGCCTTTTCTCTTTGGGTTTCTTTTTCGCCCGCAGCGGCTTGCGCAGCGTGGTGTCCTCTTCGTCTTCGGACATCACAATGGGTTCATCCACCGGACGGCTACGGGGCCCGCGATGACCTGCGGACTTCTTCTTGGGCTTGCCGTCATCCACTTCGTCGGCGCGCTCGCGGGTTTTCTTCTTCTTCGCTTTACGCTCCTTGTCCTTGGCGGTTTCAGGATCGGGCGGAGGCATCGGAATATCCTCTTCCTCATCGCCAGCTTCAGACTCCACCGCCTCCCTGGCTACCGTCTCGACCTGATCTTCAGTCTCAACCGCCGGGGTTTCCGGCGTGCTTTCAGAAGCCTGAGCCTCCGCAGCTTCCACCTTCGGCTCTTCTGCCGGAACCTGCTCTGCTACCGGTTGTTCAATAACCTCCGGCTTTTCCTCGACCTCTGGAACGACCGGCTGTTCGGGCTCGGGCTCCGGCTGCAACTCGGTGCGCTTCACATAGGTTCGACGCTTACGCACTTCTACATTGACGGTTTTCCCGCCACGGGCGCCACCGCCGGTTTTGAGGGTGGTAGTGGTCTTTCGCTTCAGGGTAATCTTTTTGGGCTCTGCCTCAGCCTCACCGTGGTTCTTGCGCAAATAGGCCAGCAACTGCTGCTTCTCATCACTGGTTACAGAGTCATTTTCCGAGCGGGCCTTGAGGCCGGCTTCTACAATCTGACGCAGCAAACGATCCACGGGAGCGCCTACATCATTGGCCAGCTGTTTAACGGTTACTTCTGCCATACTGGTCCTCCTCCCGATTAAGCCTGGTCTTCGAACCAGGGGGCGCGTGCGGCCATAATCAGTTGTCCCGCACGCTCTTCATCCATACCATCAACTTCGAGCAGGTCATCAATTGACTGCTCTGCCAGATCTTCCATTGTGCACACGCCTTTGGCAGCCAGTCGAAATGCCAACGTGCGATCCATACCTTCCATCGCCAGAAGCTCATCGGACGGCTCGCCACCATCCAGGGCCTCCTCTTTGGCCAGGGCCGTGTTCAGCAGGGCATCTTTGGCCCGGTGGCGGAGCTCGGCCACGGTTTCTTCATCAAACCCTTCAATGGCGAGCATTTCCTCCATTGGCACATAGGCGACTTCTTCAATGGAAGTAAAACCTTCCTCGATTAATACGCCAGCAAACTCCTCATCAACATCCAGATATTCCATGAAATGACCCAGCAGGCGGTTGAACTCCTGCTCCTGCCGTTCGCCGGCCTCTTCCTCTGTCATCACGTTCAGTGCCCAGCCGGTCAGCTCACTGGCCAGCCGTACGTTCTGGCCGTTACGGCCGATGGCCTGGGCGAGGTTGTCCTCTGCTACCGCGACATCCATGGTATGGCTGTCTTCATCCATGACGATGGATGCAACTTCAGCCGGCGCCATGGCGTTAATCACGAGCTGGGCCGGGTTGTCGTCATACAGCACGATATCGACCCGCTCGCCGGCCAGCTCGTTGGAAACAGCCTGAACCCGGGAGCCCCGCATACCCACGCAGGCACCCACGGGATCGATACGGCGATCATTGGTTTTGACCGCAATCTTGGCCCGCGAACCAGGATCACGGGCGGCCCCGCGAATCTCGATCAGCTCTTCGGCGATTTCCGGAACCTCAATGCGGAACAGCTCGATCAGCATCTTCGGATCGGTACGGCTGAGCATCAATTGCGGGCCGCGGTGATCCGTGCGAATGTCCTGCAACAGGGACCGGACCCGGTCGCCCATGCGGAAAGTCTCGCGGGGAATCAGCTGATCCCGGGGCAGCAGGGCCTCGGCGTTATTGCCAAGGTCAATAATGACGTTGTCCCGTGTCACCTTCTTGACAGTGCCGGAGATCAGCTCGCCGACGCGATCGCGATAGCTGTCCACGATACGCATGCGTTCCGCTTCACGGACTTTCTGGAAAATAATCTGTTTGGCCGCCTGGGCACCGATACGGCCGAAGCTCTCGGACTCCACCTTTTCCTCGTGGATGTCGCCGGGCTTGAGATTGCTGTCAATTTCTTCCGCTTCCTGCAGGGTCAGCTCAGTGCCCAGGGCAGGAACCGCGTCATTGTCCACCACCAGCCAGCGACGGAAGGTTTCGTACTCACCGGTGCGGCGGTCAATGGATACGCGAATATCGGCTTCTTCATCGTCAAACCGCTTCTTTGCGGCCGTTGCCAGTGCCAGTTCGATGGCTTCGAAAATAACGTCTTTCTCGACGCCTTTCTCGTTGGAGACAGCCTCTACCACCATCAGGATTTCTTTACTCATTGAAATGCCCTGCCCTTACAATTCTTCGACTTGCAGTCACCCGGCCTCACTCGAAAACCGGCACAATGTTGGCTTTATCAATACTTTCAAACGGCAACAGGTACTCGTGGTCGTCTACGACACCAACAACGTCACCGGCCTCCGTACCTTTCAGAATGCCCTGGAACCTGCGCCGTCCCTCAAAGGCCATGCGCAAACGGATACTGACCTGATGACCGGCCCAGGCCTCGAACTGCTCAAGAGTAAATAGTGGGCGATCCATTCCAGGCGACGAAACCTCCAGGGTGTACTCGTTCTGGATTGGATCCTCCACATCCATAACGGCGCTTACCTGACGGCTGACTTTCTCGCAGTCGTCGACGCTGATG
>JAJUHY010000303.1 GCA_029265735.1 Marinobacter segnicrescens
ATAGTGTCGATATGCGGCCAGGGCAGGGAAGCAGGTATTCTAACGGCGTGGTCCTGCTCCATGCCTGCTTAATAGGGTCAAGCCTGTCAGGCGTGGTATCTTTGGCGCTTCTATGCCTTTCGTTGAGAGTGAGATGTTCTTCGGAGAAGTTCGAATGCTGCAGTCAGGAAATTACCGTTCAGATGGCCAGGGAGCAGAATTTTGAGCACCTCCCCGAGCACCTACAACCATTTGATTAACCCTGTCCTGATTGCCGGTTGTATCATTATTCTCGTCAGTTTTGCCGTCCGTGCTTCGTTCGGGCTGTTCCAGTTGCCTATTGCCATGGAGTTTCAATGGCCGCGGGAGTCGTTCTCACTGGCCATTGCAATACAGAACCTGTTCTGGGGAATCGGCCAGCCGATCTTTGGCGCATTCGCGGAGCGTTATGGCGACCGCAAGGCGATTCTGGGGGGTGGTGCTTTTTACGTGGTCGGACTGGTGTTGTCGGCCTTTGCGGTAACCCCTGGGCAACATCAGTTGCTGGAAATGCTCGTTGGTTTCGGCATTGCCGGTACGGGGTTCGGGGTCATCCTGGCAGTGGTCGGGCGTGCGGCTTCCGACAAACATCGATCGATGGCGCTCGGGATCGCGACGGCAGCTGGTTCGGCCGGCCAGATCGTCGGTCCACCGGTGGTCAATGAACTTCTCAGCAATATGCCGTGGCAGTCGGTTTTTATTACCTGCGCTGGCTTTATCGTACTCTCCATGGCGGCGTTGTTGCTCATGCGGGCACCGAGACCGCAGAAGCTCGCGGTGAACGAAGAGCCCATGGGGGTTGTAATCAAGAGGGCGGTACGGGACCCGTCGTTCCTGTTTATTTTTATCGGTTTTTTCTCCTGTGGGTATCAATTGGCCTTTATCACCGCACATTTCCCGGCGTTCATAACGGAAATGTGCGGCCCGGTCGCCCCGGGCAGCCTGCTACATACGCTTGGTGTGACGACAACTTCCGGCCTGGGTGCCATTTCCATCGCACTGATCGGGTTGTTCAATATTGGCGGAACCTTGTGCGCCGGCTGGCTGGGGGACAAATACTCTCGGAAGTATCTGTTGGCCGGCATTTACCTGTTGAGAACGCTCATTGCGGCCGCCTTTGTCATGGCCCCGATCACTCCAGAAACCGTGGTGTTGTTCTCCGCCGCGATGGGGGCGCTATGGCTGGCCACTGTGCCGCTGACATCGGGACTGGTCGCTCATATCTACGGCCTTAAGTATATGGGCACGCTCTATGGCCTGGTCTTCTTTTCGCATCAGCTGGGCGGTTTTATGGGGGTCTGGCTGGGTGGGGCCATGTATGACATTTACAACGACTATACGCTGGTCTGGTGGGTCGGCGTGGGCGTCGGAGCTCTGTCGGCGGTCATTCACCTGCCAGTGAAGGAGTATCCCTGGTCTCAGCGAGCGCCGTCAGCGCTGGCTACGTGAGGAGGCGCTCTGCATTTCCCTTTACGTAGCCTCAGAAAGCAAAAAGGCCAGCTGATGAAGGCTGGCCTAAGCGCTTGAATTCTAAATGGTGCCCGGAGGCGGAATCGAACCACCGACACGGGGATTTTCAATCCCCTGCTCTACCGACTGAGCTATCCGGGCAACATGGCATCTGTTT
This sequence comes from Marinobacter segnicrescens, assembly GCA_029265735.1. Lineage (GTDB taxonomy): Bacteria > Pseudomonadota > Gammaproteobacteria > Pseudomonadales > Oleiphilaceae > Marinobacter > Marinobacter segnicrescens_A. The sequence continues at coordinate 1,646 of JAJUHY010000303.1, forward strand.
AGGTCGGTGCTTGCCTTACACCGGCAGGCTTGATGTATCACCTGCAACGGGGCGCTATTAAACCGGTTTAGAATCACTGAGTCAAGGCCGTCTGACAAAAATTTCCCCGCGTGTGCGGGGGTTGATCAAGCCTTGATCAGATTGGTTAATTTTCCGGTGGTACGTAGCCTTCGGCCTGGTCGAAGGGTTCGTTATTGAAGAAGTGATCCATCTGGGCCTGCAGGTATTTGCGGGTGTTGGGGTCCATCAGGCTCAGGTGTTTTTCGTTGATCAGCATGGTCTGCTGGGCCTGCCATTCTTCCCAGGCCTGTTTGGATACGTTTTCGAAGATGTCCTGGCCCTTGGCGCCGGGCATCGGGGGGAAGCTCAGGCCTTCCATTTCTTTCTGATATTTGCGGCAGAACACGGTTCGGCTCATGGGCGCTCCTGTTGGCTTGGGTTATAGAATTAGAGTGATCCCCGATCATATCAGATCAGAGCAGGCTAGCCTGTTCCGGGTTGGTTAGCAGTGATCTTACCGGGGCAGGCAGGCCCAGAGTCAGGGCCTCGTCGGGATGCAGCCAGCGGTGCCGGCCGGTGTCCTTGACGGCCGGGCTCTCGGAGACCTGCAGCCGGGCAGGGCGGATGTGCAGGTGGTAGTGGCTGAAGGTATGCCGGAAGCCACCGATCAGATCGGTGTTATGGCAGCGAACGCCGAGGTGCTGTTCGCAGGCGTGTTCCAGTTCGTCTGCACCATAGGCTGGGTCCAGTTCCGGCAGGCTCCATAAACCGCCCCAAATGCCGCTGGGGGGGCGCTGTTCCAGCAGAATGCGGCCTTCGGCGTCTTCCAGTATCAGCATCCAGGTTTCTTTTTCGGGTTTCTCTTTGGCTGGCTTGCGCCCGGGATACAGGCTTACTTCGTTTCTGGCTCGCGCCTGACAACCGAAGTTTACCGGGCAGGTTTCGCAGGCCGGGCGGCTGCGGGTGCATACCAGCGCGCCCAGGTCCATGATGGCCTGAGTGTAGTCCCTGGCCCGGGTCGCGGGAGTATGCTGCTCCGCATGGGCCCACAGCGCGTTCAGGGTGCGGGTCTGCCCGGGCCAGCCGGGGACGGCGTGGTAGCGGGCCAGGACTCGTTTTACGTTGCCATCAAGAATGACCGCCCGGCGGTTGAGGGACTGGGCGATGATGGCCGCGGCGGTTGACCGGCCGATGCCGGGCAGGTTCTCCAGTTCTTCCTGAGTTTCAGGAAAGCTGCCTGCAAAATCTTCCACCACCTGAACGGCGGCTTTATGAAGGTTTCTGGCCCGGGCGTAGTAGCCAAGGCCGGACCAGTGGCTGAGTACGTCATCAATGGGCGCTTCCGCCAGGTCCAGAACCGTGGGGAAGCGCTCCATAAAGCGCTCATAGTAGGGAATAACCGTGGCCACCTGGGTTTGCTGGAGCAT
>JAJUHY010000194.1 GCA_029265735.1 Marinobacter segnicrescens
CAAAACTTGTACACATTTTGAATGAATTTGTTGTTATAAGCATATTCACTTTTAATCTAAAGCAATTACCTATGCGCCTGAGCTGCCCATGAATCCATTCGCACGACGCCACCTGACCCGCTCTGACCGGCAGCTCTGGCGCCTCGCCTGGCCTCTGATGCTGACCAACCTTACCGTGCCCATGCTTGGTCTGGTGGATACGGCAGTGCTCGGCCATCTGGAAAGTCCGGTTTACCTGGGTGCTGTCGCAATCGGCGCCAACCTGTTCAGTATTCTCTACTGGTCGTTTGGTTTTATGCGCATGGGCACAACAGGACTTGCCGCACAGGCCTATGGACGACGTGACGCCACCGCCCAGGTGGCACTGCTGCTCCGGTCCCTGCTGCTGGCACTGGCTATCGCCACAATACTGATCCTGCTGCAGACGCCGCTGATACGGATCGGCCTGACACTGATGAATCCCGGGCCGGAAGTGATGGCGCTGGCTGCAGAATACGCGGCCATTCGCATCTGGAGTGCACCGGCGGTACTGGCGCAATACACCCTGGTGGGCTGGCTGATCGGCTGCCAGCTTCCCCGTGGCCCCATGATCATGCTGATTGCCGCCAACGGCATGAACATTATTCTGGATGTGACCTTCGTCACCGTTTTCGGCTGGAACAGCCGCGGTGTCGCGCTGGCGACGATGATTGCCGAATACTCGGCGGCGGGACTGGGTCTCTGGCTGGTCTGGCGGCGCCTGCCCGATCATCGGGCGTCGTTCCGTACGTTACTGGGTCAGGCAGTCGACTACCTGGCCCTGATTCAGGTCAACCGCTACCTGATGGTCAGAACAATTACGCTGCTGCTGGCACTGGCGTTCTTCACCGCCCAGGGCGCTCAGCAGGGGGAGCAGATTCTGGCCGCCAACGCCGTACTGCTGACCTTCCTGCTGGTTATTTCTAACGGACTGGACGGTTTCGCCAACGCCGCCGAAGCCATGGTGGGTCAGGCGGTCGGCGGCGGCTCCCACAGCCGCTTCCTGGTGGCCTGCCGCACCGCAGCGCGATGGTCTCTGATCGGTTCGCTGCTGCTGACGGTGGTGTTCGTGCTGGCTGGCCACTGGCTGATCGGACTGCTGACGAGCATAGAAGAAGTCCGCACCACCGCCCGTCAGTTCCTGCCCTGGCTGTGGCTGCTGCCCTTCACCGCGGTCTGGGGCTATCTGTTCGACGGTATTTTTATCGGCGCGACGCGAACGCGGGATATGCAGAACACCATGCTGTTCTCTGCGCTGGTGGTGTTTCTGCCAGCCTGGTGGCTCACCACCAGCTGGGGCAACCACGGCCTCTGGTTCGCGCTGATCATGCTGATGGATGCACGGGCGGTCAGTATGGGGACGGGGTTCATGGTCAGAACCCGTAACCGGTCATGGTTCCGACATGAGTGATTATTAATCCCGAAGCAGGCCCGTAAATCTCAACTACACTGCAAAACAAGGGGCATCCCCACCGGATTCCCCGCGATTTCCAGCAAACCCGGCATTGTCTGACATGGCGCTAGAGGCAGTATTGAACATCATTGATCAGGCCCGTCGGCAGGAAGCCCATTCCGGTGAGTTTCTCCGCCAGATGCGCGAGAAGGCGAAGTGTCTCCCCGCGCGAGTTGCCATCGAAGGCTACCAGCCGGCCATGTGTCTGTTCCAGTTTGCCATCGAATACATCGAAATGGCCCCCCGGCTGATCGACTGTATTGATGATTGCGCCCGCAAATCCGGCCGGCGCCGGCTGTTTGAACCCTTCATACAGACCGCTATCTGCTGCTTTACCCAGCCGGCACTGATCTTCACCCATACCAATAGCCTCGATGGCCTGCTGGTCAAGGCCTACCTCTGCCACCGTCTGATGGAAGAAATGTACGAGAACAACCTGTCCACCCGGCGTAGTAAACTGGTGGATCTGGAAGTAACCCGTGCCAATCTGCTGGTACACCAGTTGATCGGCGAGCCCTTCGCCAACGAACTGGACGAATCCATCACCCTGACTGCACTCAACCTGGCAGGCTCGCCCGACTACTATGAACTGAACCTGGACCCATTCGTGAGCGAGTTACGCAAGGCCGCCCATGAATGGATGCGGGAATACTGGGACAATCTGCTGACCCGAAATCACATCCAGTTCTCGCTGCTGCCCTGAGCTACCGTCCCTTCCTGATCATCGCCAGACCCGTCCGACGTTTGACCACCCCGCTACCGCAGCCAGGCGGGCCGTCCTTGGCGATAGGGGCCGGCGGATGTAAGCTTGCGCCATTCATCCGCCCAGAGGCCCAGGGCCCGGGCCTCACTCGTTCTGTGTCACTATTGGAGTACCATGTTCATGGATAACGCCGACCTCGGAAAACTGATCCTTCGCCTGACCCTCGGAGGACTGTTGCTGTTTCACGGCGTCAGCAAGCTGCTCAACGGCATCGGTTTTATTGAGGGGCTGTTGGCCAGCTATGGTATTCCGGCTTTCGTCGCCTATGGTGTGTTCATAGGCGAACTGCTGGCACCCCTGATGGTGATTCTGGGCTACTACACCCGCATCGGTGCGCTGCTGATTGTGTTCAACATGCTGGTGGCCTTTGCCCTGGCACATACCCATCAGCTGCTGAAAATCGGCGGCGGTGGTGGCTGGGCGCTGGAACTGCAGGGCTTCTTTCTATTTACCGCGCTGGCACTGATCTTCCTGGGGCCTGGACGGTACAAGCTGAAGAGCTGAGGTTACGATTATGACCCGACACGTCAAACCCGGCCGCTACCGGCATTACAAGGGCAAGGATTACGAAGTCATCGGCACGGCTCGCCACAGCGAAACCGAAGAATGGCTGGTGGTGTACCGCTGCCTTTATGGGGACTACAGCCTGTGGGTCCGTCCGCTGGAGATGTTCAACAGCTCAGTGGAAGTGGCCGGCGAGCAGGTACCCCGCTTTACCCGGCTCAGCGACGAGTAAACGCCCGTGCCCGGACGGATTCCGGGCCAGTTTTGACTCTGAAGCCACTTTCCTGCACATTAGCGTCCCTTCCAAACCTGTCTATTTTGTCATCAAGTGCGCGTAGGGCCTATGGCGCTTCGCCCCTAACGGAGTCTAGTCATGAACGCGGTTGTTGCTGCGGTAATTGTCATGCTCGTATTGAGCCTGCTACGCATCCATGTGGTCGCTGCCCTTATCGTCGGTGCCATCACCGGTGGGCTGATCAGTGGTATGTCGCTGGAAGGCACCATTGAAGCCTTTAACAGTGGCCTTGGCAACGGGGCAACCGTTGCGCTGTCTTACGCCACACTGGGGGCGTTTGCCGTCGCCATCGGTAAATCAGGTCTCGCCCATGCCCTGGCCGACCGGGCACTGGCCATGGTGGGTCGCCAGGAGCGCAGCGGTAACGGTACCGCTGGCAAGAGCGTTCGTTTTCTGATCATTGGCCTGCTGCTGGTGGTGGCCATGTCATCCCAGAACATCCTGCCCATTCATATCGCCTTTATTCCACTGATCGTTCCACCACTGCTGTATGTGATGGGTAAGCTCAACCTGGACCGGCGTCTGGTGGCCTGCGTACTTACTTTCGGTCTGATCACGCCATACATGTTTCTGCCGGTGGGCTTCGGCGGCATCTACCTGAACGAGATTCTGCTGGCCAACGTGGCCGACAATGGTATCGTGACCGACGATATCAACGTTATGTCGGCCATGGCACTTCCCGCTCTCGGCATGGTGGTTGGCCTGGTGGTTGCAGTGTTTATCAGCTATCGCGGTGACCGCAAATACGACCTCTCCCGCACCGAGCCGACGGAATCCGTTGAAACCCGCTACAACAGCTGGACCCTGTTCATGGCCCTGGTTGCCATCGCGGTGGCGTTCGTGGTCCAGCTCTGGCTGGGGTCGATGATTCTGGGGGCTCTGACGGGCTTCGTGCTGTTCAATCTGTCAGGGGTGGTGCGTTGGAAGGAGTCCGATGATCTGTTCACGGAAGGCATGAAGATGCTGGCGATGATCGGTTTTATCATGATCGCTGCCAATGGTTTCGCGGAGGTTATGCGTGAAACCGGCCAGATCGAGACTCTGGTTCAGGGTTCGGTGGAGGCTATCGGCAACAATAAGGCCATGGGGGCATTCCTGATGCTGGTGGTCGGTCTGCTGATTACCATGGGTATCGGTTCGTCGTTCTCGACCATTCCGATTATCGCTGCGCTTTATGTGCCGCTGGCGCTGGAGTTGGGTTTCAGTCCCATGGCAATCGTCGCGCTGGTTGGCACTGCCGGCGCCCTGGGTGACGCGGGCTCTCCCGCCTCCGACTCGACCCTTGGCCCCACGGCGGGGCTTAACGTTGACGGTCAGCATAACCATATCTGGGATACGGTGGTGCCGACGTTCCTGCACTATAACCTGCCGTTGCTGGTGTTTGGGTGGGTTGCGGCTATGGTGCTCTGACCTTCGGTTTCGTCTTCCGTGGTTTTGGCTGCGGGGGGGGGCTGACTGAATGGGGGAGTGAGGAGCGGGGTAACTGACTGCTTGAGGGAGTGAGGAGCGGGGGTATGGTTTAAAAAAGAAAAAAATAAATTTTTAAGATTGTTTTTAAACCCAACCCCCCCACCACAC
>JAJUHY010000170.1 GCA_029265735.1 Marinobacter segnicrescens
CATTGGGCGCGATACTGGGTGATTCGTCCATACCGGTACGGGTCAATACCAGCTCATTACCGGTTTCCAGTTCCATGCGGGCGATATGAAATGCGCCCTCCCGCTGATGAACGTAGTACAGATAACGTCCGTCCGGGCTGAACCGCGGTCCGGCATTGTAGCGGCTACTGAATGTCACCCGTCGCGGCTCCGCATTCTGGCTGTCTTTGATATAGATCTGCGGCCCGCCGGAGCGGTCTGACGTGAAGGCAATGCCTTTCCCGTCGGGATGCCAGGTGCCTTCGGTATCGATGGCCCAATGATCGGTCAGACGGGTCAACTGGCGGGATTCCACATCCAGACGATAGATTTCAGCGTTTCCGGAACGGGACAGGGTGACCAGCAAAGAGCGACCATCCGGCGACCAGCTCGGCGCAGAGTTCAGCCCCGGGAACGACGCCACCACCGTTCGTTTGCCACTGGCAAGCTCGTGAATAAAGATCTGCGGTTTTCCGCTCTCAAAGGAAACGTAAGCCAGGCTGCGGCCATCCGGTGACCAGGATGGAGACAGGATGGGTTCGCCGCTTTCCAGACGAACACTGGCACGACGGCCATCCACATCGCTTACTTGCAGACGATATCGGGGCTTGCCACCCTGCTCGTCCAGGGTTACATAAGCCAGCCTGGTGGAAAATACGCCCGGCTCGCCGGTAAGGGCTTCATAAACTTTGTCGCTGATATGGTGGGCCAGCGAACGGATATTGTTGACGGAAGTGCTGGACGACTCCCCCAGCAGGCGTCGTTCGCCGTTAACGTCAAACAACTCGTAACGGGCCCGGACGTTGTCACCTTCGCGGCTGACGTTTCCTACCAGCAGGTAGCGCTGGCCCAGCATGCGCCAGTCCCGGAAGAACACGTCGTCGCCACTGGTGGGCAGACTCAGCATCCGCTCTGCCGGCAAGGGATTGAACTCGCCGGTCATCTCCAGGTTGTTGCGGATAATGGTACTGATACTGTCCTCAGCCGGAAGGTCACCGGACTGTCCGAAGGGCACTACTGCGACCGGAACCGCTTCACCCGCTCCCTTGGTCACCCGGATCATCAGTTCGGCATGGGCATTGGTGGCCAGGGCCGCCATGATCACCAGTGCCACTGGTACGACGGTCATCCTGCGCCACGCCTGTCTGATCTGTCTCATTCTGGCCTCACCATCCTGTCTGCGTTTTCCATTGCGGCGATCCTGTACATCAGAGCTCTCCGAAGAGTTCTCAGACCTCCGGCTCAAAGCGAATTGTAAACTGCCTGAAGTATCGATCGAACGTATCCCGGCTCTCTGGTATCGGATACCGGTTGATCGCCCGGGCGGCGCTGATTGCTGAGTTATCAAACGCCGTATTGCCACTGCTTTCGACGATTTCCACCGACTGAAGTTCACCACTCGGCAACAGGGTCAGTCGGAGCACCACACCCATGCCCTCCCGTGCTGAGGCGGGCGGGTACCAGGCACCGTGAAGCGCATCCCGGATCAGGGATTCATACCGGGAACGCTCGTTAAGCATCTGGGTCTCCCGGGCCCGGGCTGCGGCCGCCTGTTCCCGACGACGCTGCTCTGCTACGCGGGCTTCCTCCGCCTCACGGGCCATCTGTTCCAGCTGCTGTTCCCGTTTGCGACGGTTTTCTTCCTGGCGCTGACGCTCTGCCTCTTCCTGGCGACGGCGCTCTTCTTCCTGCCGCTGGCGTTCGGCTTCCTGACGGCGCCGCTCCTCTTCCTCTTTGCGCTGTTGCTCCTGGCGCTGACGTTCCTGCTCGGCTTTCCGTTCAGCTTCTTCCCGGGCCTTGCGTTCCTGCTCTGCCTGCTGGCGAGCCCGCTCTTCGGCTTCAGCACGGGCTTTTTCCCGAGCCGCCTCTTCCGCCTCCCTCGCCTTACGCTCCCGCTCCTGAGCCGCCGCGGCCTCCTGCTGCCGTTGCTGCTCCACCCGCTGCTGTTCCTGTCGGCGGGCCTCTTCCTGCTGACGCTGGCGCTCCTGTTCCAGGCGCTGCCGCTCAGCCTCACGCTCCCGCTCTGCTTCTTCCGGGTCGGGCTGTTGGGGCTCAGGCTCCGGTTGAGGCGGCGGCGATGTAGTTTCCAGTGGCGGGACCGCTTCTGGCGACACGAGTCGCGCTGAAATGCTGGGCTCCGGCGGCTCCTCCATGGGCGTTATCCAGTGCCAGCTCACCAGGGTGACTACGACAAGGGCCCCATGCAACAGCAGGGACAGGATAACCGGCGATGTCCAGGCCGGACGACTTTCCTTACGATCTTCGGAGCGTGGATCCGTCACTTATTAACCACCCGTGGTGTCTGTCTCTTCAGCTTCCGTAATAAGGCCGACATTGGTCGCGCCTGCCTGCTGTAATGCGGACATAAGACGCACTACGTTACCGTACTGCACATTCTGGTCACCCCGCACCAACACTTCCCGGTTGGTCCGCTCTGCCATGATTTTGGCCACCTGTTCCTGCACTCGGGCCAGCGGCATCGGGTCACTGCCCTCGTCCCCCACCTGGAGGTAATAGGCCCCGTTAGCGTCCACGGACACTACGACAGACTCTGTGTCCTTCTCGGCCTGAATCGGATCCGACGTGGTCTGAGGCAGGTCGACCTTCACGCCCTGGGTGAGCATAGGTGCGGTCACCATAAAAATCACCAGCAGCACCAGCATCACGTCAATGTAGGGCACCACGTTAATTTCGGACATGGGCTTGCGGCGCACGGTCTGCATCATTCCGCCTTTCATGTCATACCCTCCTGTTGACCGGGCTTTCAGCCCTGAGCACCGCCGCCGTTACCATGGACACGGCGGTGAAGGATGCTGGAGAATTCTTCCGCAAAGGTTTCGTAGTTCTTGAGCAGCGCGTCCGACATGGCCGAGAAACGGTTATAGGCGATAACCGCCGGAATTGCCGCAAACAGGCCCATTGCGGTCGCAATCAGAGCCTCGGAGATACCCGGTGCTACCGTAGCCAGGGTCGCCTGCTGGACGGTGGCCAGCCCCCGGAATGAGTTCATGATGCCCCATACGGTACCGAATAGCCCCACGTAAGGACTGGTGGAACCGACAGTGGCCAGAAATGGCAGGTGGGTTTCCAGCCGTTCCTGCTCCCGGGAGAAGGCAACCCGCATGGCCCGCTGGGCGCCTTCCATGACCGCATCTGCATCACGACTCTGCTGGCGAAGACGGGAGAACTCCCGGAAACCCGCACGGAAGACCGACTCCATACCTGAGTAGGGTGTCGGGTTGGCGTTGACTTCACGGTAAAGCTGACCCAGATCCATTCCGGACCAGAACTTCTCCTCAAAGGCCAGTTGCGAGCGTTTCGCCTTACGGAATACCTGCACCCGCTGAAAAATAAGCGCCCATGAAATGACTGAGGCCAGTACCAGCAACAGCATGACCAGCTGTACCAGCGGGCCTGCCTGGGCAATGAGATGCCATACAGAGAGTTCTGAATCCACCGTTCACTCCTGATGTTGTTGCGATAATTGCTGTGACGCCAGGTGCTGATTCAGCAACTGACTCAGATCTTCCGGCAGTCGGCGTGGCCGGCCACTGTCCAGGGCAATACAGGCCACACGTACCGTCGCTCGGGCCAGTAGCTGATCCGTTCCCTTCCGACGCACGGTCTGGTCAAATTCCATCCACACACGCCCGGCGGCCGTCAGGTCAGCCGTCACTTCCAGCTCGTCATCCAGATAGGCCGGTGCAGCATAGTGAATGGCCAGTTTCTGTACCACATAGCTGATATTTTCACTAAGCCCTGCCCGTAGCCCCACACCGCGATGGCGAACCCATTCGGTACGGGCTCGCTCCATGTAATGCAGATATTTGGCATGGAATACGATTCCGCCGGCGTCCGTGTCTTCGATATAGACCCGGATCGGCAGCGAATAGGCTTCCATACTCCCGGATATCGTACTACTGCTGACCGTCAAGGAGATCCTCCTGGCCCGGGGTGACAGGCTTTACGCCAAAATGCAGATAGGCGCTACTGGTGACCATTCGCCCACGGGGCGTACGCACCATGAAACCCTGCTGGATAAGAAACGGCTCAAGAACATCTTCAATTGTGCCCCGCTCTTCTCCAATAGCCGCCGCCAGGCTATCAACACCAACCGGCCCGCCGTCGAACTTCTCGATCATGGCCAGCAGCAGGCGACGGTCCATGTGATCAAAACCTTCGTTATCCACCTTCAGCATATCCAGTGCCTGATCGGCGATGCTGGCGCTGATGGTGCCATCACCTTTAACTTCGGCATAATCCCGCACCCGGCGCAGCAAGCGGTTGGCGATGCGCGGCGTACCTCTGGACCGTCTTGCGATTTCCCAGGCTCCGGCCTCGTCCAGGGCAACCCCGGACAGCGCTGCCGAACGGGCCACGATCGAGGCAAGATCCTCTGTACTGTAGAACTCCAGCCGCTGCACGATGCCAAAACGATCCCGCAAGGGCGACGTCAGCAGCCCAGCACGGGTAGTGGCCCCAACCAGTGTGAACGGCGGCAGGTCCAGTTTAATGGACCGGGCGGCCGGACCTTCGCCAATCATGATATCCAGCTGATAGTCTTCCATTGCCGGGTAAAGCACTTCTTCCACGGCGGCGTTAAGACGGTGGATCTCATCGATAAACAGTACGTCGCCCTGCTCCAGGTTGGTAAGCAGCGCCGCCAGGTCGCCGGCTTTTTCAAGGACGGGCCCCGACGTGGTCTTGATGGCCACGCCCATTTCGTTGGCAATGATGTTGGCGAGGGTGGTCTTGCCCAGCCCGGGCGGACCGAAGATAAGGGTGTGGTCGAGGGCTTCATCCCGTGCCCGCGCAGCCGAGATGAAAATCTCCATCTGTTCACGCACTGCTGGCTGTCCCACATACTCAGCCAAACGATGGGGCCGGATGGCCCGGTCGTAGACTTCTTCCTGAAGCCCGGCCTGGGGGGAAATCAGTCGATCAGATTCAATCATGTAAAG
>JAJUHY010000034.1 GCA_029265735.1 Marinobacter segnicrescens
CCACATCGCGAATACGTTCGTCTTCACACACCATTTCCACTTTTAACTCATCTACCCGCTCAAGCTGACCGCGCTCCCCCAGATGCGGGTTACTGCCATCCAGTGGACGAAACTGTCCCTGACCAAGGGTCTGCCAGGCACAGCAATCGTAATTACCAATGCGCCCGCCACCGGCCTTGAAAACCGCTTCCTTGGTTTCTTCTGCATGGGATACTGGTACAAAAAAACACAGCTTGTACATAACCTCACCCTCTGACAAAAATTTACATTTCAAGCGTGAAACAGCTTGACTTGCCCGTCAAGCCAGCCGGATCACGGCCCCTGGAGTTTACCCACAAAAACTGTGGATAACTCTGGGGATAGTTTTTGGGCAGACGCCGGAAACCCCCGTGGTTACTGCCCTTCCCTCAAATTGGCGAGAAATCCGCCTGCAACAATTAATCTTTTAAAATCAATTAGTTAGTATTCGAGGTGATTTATTGAGCGAGTTGCGGTTGTTTTATACAAAGGTCAGGCCAGGACTCATGTGAAGTGTGCATAAAGCCATCGAGTCAAGGCTTTTTTTAGCTATAAAGAAAGAGAAAGAGCTTGCAATGCGTAGCATTAGGCGAGAGTTTTCGATAAATACAAAAAAGCCGGTAACAGCTTCAGCGGTTACCGGCTTTCTGGCCTTTTATGGTCAGGGCTCTTCCGTTATCCCAGCCATTTACGGGCGTTGCGGAACATGCGCAGCCATGGACCATCCTCACCCCAGTTCTCAGGATGCCAGGAGAACTGAGCTGTGCGGAATAACCGCTCAGGGTGGGGCATCATGATGGTAACCCGGCCATCATCGTTTGTGAGACCAGTGATACCCTGATCCGACCCGTTCGGGTTATAGGGGTAACGGGTTGTTGCCTGCCCTTGGTGATCCACGTATCTCATGGCCACCTGGCCAGACTGGGTAAGCGCTTCGAGGTCTCCGACACCGAACTCGGTACGCCCTTCCCCATGAGCCACCGCGATGGGTAAACGAGATCCCGCCATCCCGTCCAGGAAGACCGAACGGGATGACTGTACCTCAACCATGACCAGACGCGCTTCAAACTGCTCAGACTCATTGCGGACAAAACGGGGCCAGGCTGTGGTACCCGGGATCAGCTCCTGCAGATTCGAAAGCATCTGACAGCCGTTACAGACACCCAGAGTAAGAGTGTCGTCGCGCTGGAAAAACTCTGCAAACTGATCCCTGACACGGCTATTGAACAGGATCGACTTGGCCCAGCCGCCGCCAGCACCCAGTACGTCGCCATATGAGAAGCCTCCACAGGCAGCCAGAGCCCGGAAAGCGTCCAGAGTAACCCTCCCGGACAGTAAGTCACTCATGTGCACATCCACAGCCTCAAAGCCGGCCCGGTCAAAAGCAGCCGCCATCTCAATGTGGCCATTAACGCCCTGCTCACGCAGCACTGCAACTCTTGGCCGCGCGCCCGTGGCAACGAACGGCGCCGCAATATCCTCTGACGGATCAAAGGTCAGCTCGGCACCCAGCCCCGGGTCATCGCTCTGGAGCAGGTTGTCGAACTCTTCCTGGGCACAGTTGGCGTTGTCCCGCAGGCTCTGGATCCGGTAGCTGGTTTCCGACCACAGGCGCTGCAAATCAGCCCTGGACTGATCGATGACAGGCTCATCTTCGAACGTGAAACAAATGCGATCCTGGTCATTCAGTGTACCGATGACCGAGGTATGTTCACCCAGGCCGGCACCGGAGAACTGCTGCAGAACGAAGGGTGTATCTTCCCGACGAACCTGAATGACAGCGCCCAGCTCTTCGTTGAACAGCTCCCGCGCGAATTGACCGGCTTCTTCTGCGAGCCCATCAAGGCGGATATCGATACCCGTGCGACCGGCAAAGGCCATTTCCGCCAGGGTGACGAATACGCCACCATCTGAGCGGTCGTGGTAGGCCAGCAATTTGCGATCCTGATTCAGGCCCTGAATCACCGCGAAGAAGGCCTTGATGTCTTCCGGATTGTCCAGATCCGGGGCAACTGCACCCATTTGACCATACACCTGCGCCAGCGCGGAGCCACCAAGGCGGTTCTGGCCGGCGGCAAGATCCACAAGAATCAGGTCGGTTGCGCCCTGATCGGTCTTAAGCTGGGGTGTCAGCGTCCGGGTGACATCTATAACGGGAGCGAATCCGCTGATCACCAACGACAACGGGGCGGTCACGCTCTTCTGCTCGCCGCCCTCTTCCCAGACGGTCTTCATGGACATGGAGTCCTTGCCCACCGGAATGGCGATGCCCAATTCCGGACACAGCTCCATTCCCACTGCACGTACAGTTTCGTAAAGATTTTCGTCTTCACCAGGATGGCCGGCGGCGGCCATCCAGTTCGCCGACAGACGGATATCTGAAAGCTTGTCGATCGCAGCCGCGGCCAGGTTAGTGATCACCTCGCCCACCGCCATGCGGCCGGAAGCCGGGGCATCAATACAGGCCACCGGCGTACGCTCACCCATGGCCATGGCTTCTCCGGTCAGCACATCGTAGCTGGCCGCGGTTACGGCTACGTCCGCGACCGGCACCTGCCAGGGACCGACCATCTGATCACGGGCCACCAGGCCGGTGACACTGCGGTCACCAATCGTGATCAGGAAATTCTTGCTGCCCACTGACGGCAGGCGCAAGACACGCCGGATTGCCTCATTCAGGTCAACACCCGTCGAGTCGAATACGGCTTTGGTGAATGAGGTGCGGGTAATGCTCCGGTGCATCCGGGGCGGTTTGCCGAACAGCACATCCATGGGAATATCTACGGGCGAGTCGCCGTAATAGGCATCCGTCAATGTCAGATGATGGGTCTCGGTAGCCTCACCAATTACCGCATAGGGGCAGCGCTCACGGCGGCAAATGGCGTCAAACCGCTCCATGTTTTCTTCGGCCACTGCCAGTACATAGCGCTCCTGGGATTCGTTACACCAGATTTCCAGGGGCGACATGCCGGGCTCATCGCTGGGAATATCCCTAAGCTCAAACTTGCCACCACGGCCGCCATCTTTTACCAGTTCCGGCATGGCGTTGGACAGGCCGCCGGCACCGACGTCGTGAATAAAGGCGATGGGGTTCTGATCACCCTGCTGCCAGCAGCGGTCAATAACTTCCTGACAACGGCGCTCCATTTCAGGGTTGCCCCGCTGGACCGATGCAAAGTCGAGGTTCTCGTGGCTGACGCCGGAGTCCATGGAAGACGCAGCACCACCGCCCAGGCCAATCAGCATGGAAGGCCCGCCGAGGACAATCAGTCGGGCACCAATCGGTATCTCGCCTTTTTCCACGTGCTCTTCGCGGATATTACCGAGACCACCGGCGATCATGATCGGCTTGTGATAGCCACGGACCTCTTCGCCCGCCGGCCCGGGTACCCGCTGTTCAAAGGTCCGGAAATAGCCGGCCAGGTTTGGACGGCCGAATTCGTTGTTAAATGAAGCTCCACCGATCGGACCTTCAATCATGATCTCAAGGGGAGAGGCAATGCGGTCGGGACGGCCGTAATGCTCTTCCCAGGGCTGTCGATCGCCGGGGATTTCCAGGTTGGACACCGTGAAGCCGGTCAGCCCCGCCTTGGGCTTGGAGCCGCGCCCGGTGGCGCCTTCATCACGGATTTCACCGCCGGAGCCCGTCGCCGCACCGGCGAAAGGCGAGATGGCGGTGGGGTGGTTGTGGGTTTCAACCTTCATCAGGATATGGATGGGTTCGGTCACGTAGGTATAACGCGCCGTCTCCGGGTCCGGGAAGAAGCGCCCGCCGACTGATCCACGAATCACCGAGGCGTTGTCACGGTACGCAGACAGAACGCCTTCGCTGCTCATCTTATGGGTGTTCTTGATCATGGCGAACAGAGACTTCTGCTGCCCTTCACCGTCAATGTCCCACGAGGCGTTAAAAATCTTGTGCCGGCAGTGCTCAGAGTTGGCCTGAGCGAACATCATCAGCTCAACATCGGTCGGGTCGCGATCCAGATTACTGAAGGACTCTACCAGATAGTCGATCTCATCCTCAGCCAGGGCCAGGCCCAGCCGCTGATTGGCCTCTACCAGAGCAGGGCGACCGCCAGACAGTACCGGTACCCGTTCCAGCGGACGGGGCTCCTCACGATGGAACAGCAATTGCGCGCCGCCCATTTCATGGAAAACGGTTTCTGTCATACGGTCATGGAGCAGCGCTGCAATGGCTTGACGCTCCTCGCGACTGAGCTTTGAGCCCGCATTGACGTAATAGGCGATGCCACGCTCAATACGGCGTACCTGACGCAGTCCGCAGTTGCGGGCAATGTCGGTGGCCTTGGTCGACCAGGGCGAGACGGTACCCGGACGCGGCACCACCAGAAACAGGATGCCTTCCGGCTCGCGCTGATCTGCGCTGGGGCCGTAGGTCAGAAGCCGGCTGAGCACCTCCTGGTCGGAGCTGTTCAGATCCGCCTCGGCGTCCACGAAATGCATGAATTCCGCATAAACTGAACGTACGCTTTTGACAACGCCAGTAAGCTGGCCAAACAGTTTTTCAGAGCGGAAAGGGGAAAGAGCGGGGGCGCCGCGGAGTTCCAGCATGGTCATTTAACCTGTATCGCGCGAACTTGAGAAACCGGTGCCGGTCCCTGAGCAGTGCCTGGCTGCTGCAAGGGTACGGGAACACCGTTTGTGAACGGGCGCAATAATACTGGAAACTGCTGCGGGGATACAGCAGCGGACAACAAATGTACAATACTACAGAGCACACGAACCTGTTCCCCGGGGTAAATTGACCTTTTCCCCCGCTCCGGGGATTATGCTGTATCCCGGTCCGGAGGCTATGACATTGGGTTGCGCCCACGATATTTCACCATACCGACGCTCCCTGCGCGGCGCACTGTTCGCCCTGCTGTGCGCCGCCGTGATCGCAGGCTGCACACGACCCGACACCCTGGCAAAGGTGCAGGCTGAGGGTGTGCTTCACGTCATTACGCGAAATGCTCCCTCTATTTATTACGAAGACCGGGAAGGCCCGACCGGTTTCGACCACGAACTGGCCCAGCGTTTTGCCGATTACCTCGGGGTTGAGTTGCGGGTCCGCCTGGCCGACAGCAACGGTGAGATTCTTCGGGTACTGGACGAAGGCTATGCCCATATTGGTTTCACTGGCCTGTCTTCGGATCGCGACTGGGGTGACCGGTTCCGGTCCCTTGGAAATGGCCTTACGTCTGAATCCGTCATCATTTACCACCGTGGGCTGGAGCACCCGGATGGGATTACGGACCTGCTGGAGCAGGACATCGTGGTTCACGCCGCCGCGGAATCCAACCACCTGCCCCACCTTGATCAGTTACAGAGCGCGTACCCTGATCTGAATTACCTCGTCCATGAAGGACTTGATGCGGCGGGCATGCTGGAACGGGTCGAGAAAGGCCTGTTCATGGCTGCCGTGGTGGATGCCAACGAGCTGGCCCTGAACCATGTGTTCTATCCCAACGTGAAACGGGCCTTCAGCATCAGCGATCAGGAAGCCATCGCCTGGCTGTTCCCTATCGCCAACGATGGCACTCTCTACGCGGAGGCGCAGAAGTTCTTCCAGCAGATTGAGGAAGACGGCACTCTGGCCCACCTGCGAGAGCGTTTTTACGGCCACCTGGGACAACTGGGTTATGTCGGCGCGCTGACCTTTGAAGAGCACATCCAGAAGCGCCTGCCGCTGTACATCGATACCTTCCGGGATTTCGGTGAACAGACAGGACTGGACTGGCGCCTGCTGGCTGCTATCGGTTATCAGGAATCCAACTGGCGCCGGGATGCGGTTTCACCCACCGGTGTCCGTGGTCTGATGATGCTGACTCGCACCACGGCGGCTCATATCGGCATTGATAACCGGCTGAACCCCGAGCAGAGCATTGAAGGCGGTGCCCGCTACTTCCGTCAGGTGCACCAGATGATTCCCGACCAGGTGCAGGAGCCGGATCGCACCTGGTTCGCCCTTGCGTCCTATAACGTTGGCTTTGGTCATCTGGAAGACGCGAGGCGGCTGGCCCAGGCGGCAGGCCGAAACCCGGACCGCTGGCTGGACGTGAAGGAGTTCCTGCCCCTGCTGTCCCAGAAGGAGTGGTATTCAAAGACCCGTCACGGCTACGCCCGCGGACACGAACCGGTCATCTATGTGCAGAATATTCGTCGCTACTACGACGTACTTGCGCGCCGGTATGAGCTACAGGCAGAGCCCGATACACTGCTGGCGGAAGCTGCAGCGGACGAACTGACGTCGTCAGCTTCCACACTCTCTTACGAGGCCAGGGACTACCATGGCGACGAGCCAGAAACCACACTGGTACTACCGCGGGATATGGGGCTTACGCCTCCGACTCTCTGACCTCGAGAGCCTGTTCAATCTGGTCAGCTGTAAAGCCCCGGCGGGCCAGAAAGCCGCCCTGGCGCTGGCGCTCGTTCCAGTCTTCAGACAGATCCGCCAGGCCATATCGCTTCGCCCGTAGCCGGGTAGCCATATCGATCCATTGTGCCTCAGCGATCGCTGACAATTCTGGCGGCGCCTGCCGAACGCCCCGTTGCTGTAGATCCGCAAGCACTTTGAGCGGTCCGTATCCCGCATCCACCCGCTGACGCACAAAAACCTCTGCGAAGCGTTCATCACTGAGCCAGCCTTTTTCCTCGAACTCATCCAGTACAGCATCGATCACATTGACGCTGACTTTCCGCTGCCGAAGCTTGAGAGCGAGTTCATGGCGGCTGTGCTCACGCCGTGCGAGCAGGCGGAGGGCCATCTCTGGCGCCTGGGCATCGGGGTCTTTCCTGTCGTTCCGTTTTGCCATATCGGCGTTATACCATGTTTGCCGCACGCACTTTTTGTCTGCTTTGCCGACTGGCCCTTTCCGCCAGCGCTCGGCAGAGGATAGACTATGCCACCTGCCCGGGCGTCCGAGCTTTGCTGAACTCTGGCCCCGTTATCCGGGTGTACTCTAACACTCGCTTGTATCTGCGGGCGGCTGGCCCGTTGAGATGACTCCTGAAGGATACTGATATGGCCGCATTTATCCAGAAACTCTTCCGAAAGCGTTCCAGAAATACTGCTCAGGAAACCCCAAAAAGCCGTCGGGCCAGCTCTGTACCAACGCCGGACAACCGCCCGGGTGAAGAGACTGTCAAGCCAGGCCAGAAGGCCATCGATGAACAACGTACCGTGCTGTGTTCCGGCAATGCGAGTCAACAGGCGCTGGCAGAACTGGCAATTACCGGTCTCGCGGCGGATATTCGCCTGCAGGCGGCAGAGCAGCTGACGGACCGGGACCAGTTGCTGGAAGTTCAGCGACGCTCTCGCGGCAAAGACAAGGGGGTCTACCAGCGGGTACGACAGACGCTTCAGGAAATCCGCCAGCAGGAAGAAGAGATACAGGCCACCACTCAGGCCCGCGCGACCCTGCTTCAACAGGCAGAAGAACTTGCCATCACTCAGGATGTGAACCTGTATGAGGCCCGGCTGCAGAAACTGGAACAGCAGTGGCAGACACTGGAGCCGGGGGCTGATAACGAGACTCGCAGCCAGGTGCTGGCGGCGTTTCATCAATGCCGTGAGAGAGCCCATGACCTGGAGCAGCAGCGCCAGGCGGAACGCGACCACCAGGCAAAGATGGAGCAGCGTGCGGAGACCCTTGAGCTTCTGCAGGAGACACTGGAACGTATCCAGCAGGAGCCTTTGACTGCGACAGCGCTTCCCGCGCTGGATGCCCTGCAACGCACACAGGAAAACCGCTGGCTGGAGGCAACCCGGGATACCGAAGTAGACCGCCAGGAACAGAAACTTTACGAACAGCGCATGCAGTCGCTGAAAAATGCCCTCGCAGCGCTCCGGCGCCTGACCTATCATCAGCAGGAGATCACTCAGGTCCTGGAGGCAGAAAACCCGGACGCCAGCGCCGCCAGTCAACTGCTGGACCAGCTGGAATGGCCTCAGACCCTGCCAAGGCCTGAACCCATTCAGAAACTTGCCAGGATCGCCCGGGAAAAAGGAAAAGCGTCAGCACCGGAGACCCGCGATCCCGATCTTGTTCAGCAAAAAGTAACCTCACTGGAAAACACTCTGACAAAGCTGGAACAGTCGCTGGAGGCTCGCCAGCTCAAGGAGTCACGAGCCCTCCTGAAGCAGGCCCAGAATATCCATCGACAATTGACCGGGCGTGAAGGCGGACGCTTCCGGGCACGCCTGCAACGGCTCGCGGGTCAGGTCCGGGAACTGGGCGACTGGCGCGGCTTTGCCACCGAGCCCAAGCACTCGGCGCTGTGTGAGCAGATGGAATACCTCGCGGAACAGCCTATGGAGCCGGAAGCGAAGGCGGCCCGCATCCATGAACTCCAGCAGCAGTGGAAGGATCTGGGCGGATCGTCGAACCGGGAGTTATGGCAGCGATTCCGCGCCGCATCAGATCGTGCGTTTGAGCCCTGCCGAGAGTATTTTGCAGCTCGTTCCGACCTGAAAAAAGTGCATCTGCAGAAGCGCCAGAGCCTGTGCGAAGAACTGCAGCTTTATCTGGACAATACCGACTGGACTCAGGTGGACTGGAAAGCCGCAGAACAGATTGAGAAAACCGCCCGTAAAGAGTGGCGCGAGGCCTGGCCGGTGGAATTCCGGGACAACCGCCCTCTTCAGAAAACCTTTGATGAGCTGATGAACACCCTCACGGGCCGTCTCGACGAGGAACGCGCCCGCAATGAGATGCAAAAGCAGTCCATCGTGGAACGGGCACAACAGTTGATTGAACACAGCCCTCTTACCGAAGCCATGCAGGAAGCGCGGGAACTGCAGACGCAGTGGCAGAGCGTGGGCATCACGCGTCATCGGGAAGACCGCAAGTTGTGGAAAGCCTTCCGTGCCGCCTGTGACGAGATCTTTGGCCGACGCGACGAGAAGCGTCAGCAGCAGGCCCAGGCCACCAGTGAAGCCGACCAGAGCGCACAGACTGAGCTTTTACAGGCCCAGCGCTGGCTGAATGGGCCCTCCGGCGCACCGGCCGAGGCTGATACTCTCGTGGACGCACTTGAAAAGGCCCTGGGCGAGCCGGTTTCCACACCGGTGCGGCAGCAAATTCGAGATATCATCGACCAGGTCCGGGACCGGCAGCAGCAGCTTCGCCAAAAAGCTGATCTGCAACAATGGCAGCAGTGGATCGACCAGCGCCGCCACGATGAACTTCAACCGGAACAGCTTCCGGACAACTGGCCCACACTGGCCGCTCAGACTGACCTGGATAATCCACGGGAGCTGGTCGTACTGGCGGAGATACTGGGTGGACACGCTTCACCAGAAGCTGATCAGGCGCTTCGCATGGAGCTGCAGGTTCAGCGCCTCAGGCAGGGACTGGGCGGCGATAGCACCTCCCAGAGCCTGACGAGTGAAGCTTTGGTTGCCCGCTGGTGCCTGGCGCTGCCGCCGGAGGAACTCGAGGCAGAACTGGGCGATCGCCTGAAAAACGCGCTGGAACCTGCCTGATCCATTCCGGTCAGTCTATGGAGAGGCTGTCATTCCAGCCCCAGACGCTGATGTGGTAACAAAGAAAGCGCTTGCCTACAATGAGGTAGAGCCCAACGACCGGAGTCAGGGAAATCCGACCCGGTCGACAGACAGGCCGGCAATCGACGCCGATACTGACCGTTGGCGGATGAGCCGGCTTTAGCAGGTAATACAATTTATGAACACAAACAGAGTGCGGACTGTTTTACGAGCCAGAAGTCTCGTTTTCGGGATTATGGTTTCTCTATCCCTGGCCGGAGCCGGTCTGCCTGCCTCCGCGAAGGTGGAAGCCCCCAGTTATCAGCCGGTAGAGCCCACCATTGAACAGGCGCGGGCGAACATTCTTATTTCCCGACAGTTGCAGTTTACGCACTTCCGGGACCAGGCCATTAATGATGATCTGGCCAACGAGGTATTCGATGATTACCTTGACTACCTGGACGGTCAGCGCATTTACCTGACCCAGCAGGATATCCAGTCTTTCCAGCGCTACAAGCAGGGCATGGCAGCGGGCCTGCGGACCGGCCAGTTGCAGCCGGGCTTTGCCATCTATAACACAGTGCAGGAGCGGATCATCGAGCGCATGGATTATGCCCTCGAGCTGCTCGGTGAAGGCCTTGACCAGTTTGATTTCCAGAGTGACGACCATATCCTGCTGGACCGCTCGGAAGCCGACTGGGAGCCGGACCGCGAAGCGCTGGACGAGCTGTGGCACAAGCGCATCCGTAATGCCGTCCTTGGTCAGCGCCTGAACGGCAGCAGTGACGACGAAATCATCGAAGTACTCACCCGGCGTTACGAGAGTCAACGTAACCGCGTTGCACAGATGCGAAGCGAAGACGCGTTCCAGGCCTACATGAACGCCTTTACCGGCACCTGGGACCCGCACACCAATTATTTCTCGCCCCGCAATTCCGAGAACTTCAATATCAACATGAGCCTGTCCCTTGAGGGGATAGGTGCGGTGCTGCAGTCCGATAATGAGTACACCAAGGTGGTCCGCCTGGTACCCGGCGGCCCGGCGGCACGGCAGGGTCAGCTCGGCCCGGCTGATCGCATCGTGTCCGTCAAACAGGAAGACGACGATAAACCGACCAATGTGATTGGCTGGCGACTTGATGAAGTTGTCGACCTGATTCGCGGCCCCCGGGGTTCCGTGGTGAGCCTGGAGGTGGTTCCCGCCAACG
>JAJUHY010000136.1 GCA_029265735.1 Marinobacter segnicrescens
AGGCTATGCCCTGATGCCCGAAGACCGCTACGGCCGCATGCGCAATGTCTGGTTCCTGCCGTCCTGCCCTACGCTGCTTCGCTGGATGGCCCGGGCGGGCCTGGAAGACGCCAGGGTGGTGGATGTCACCGTGACCACAACGGAAGAACAACGGTCCACCGACTGGATGCAGTTCCAGTCATTGGAGCATTTCCTGGATCCGGAAAACCCGGAGCTGACCGTTGAAGGTTATCCGGGGCCGCGGCGGGCGATTCTGATCGCTCGCAAGCCCGGGAAATAAGCGGGAAGAGAACGATAAAGGCCGCCGGCAAGGCGGCCTTTATCGTTTACGCCGGCTGGAACTGACCGACCGGTCGCCAGTGATCAGCCGCCGAAGGGGTGGCGCATGGTAATGGTTTCGACCCGGTCCGGGCCGGTGGAAATAATATCGATGGGCGCCTCGATCTGTTCTTCCACGAAGCGAATATAGGCGCGGGCATTGGCCGGCAACTGTTCAATGGATGTCAGTCCCACAGTGCTCTCGCTCCAGCCCGGTAGCTCGGCATACACCGGCTCGATCAGGCTGTAGTCTTCCAGATTGATCGGCTGACGGCTCATTTCCCCGGTGGGTGTCTTGTAGCCGATACACACCTTGACTGTCTCCATGCCATCCAGCACATCCAGCTTGGTCAGGCAGATGCCGGACACACTGTTGATCTGGATGGCGTGGCGCAGTGCGACCGCATCGAACCAGCCGCAACGACGGGAACGGCCGGTTGTGGTGCCCACTTCGTTACCCTTGATGGCCAGATGCTGGCCCAGCTCACAGAACAGCTCCGTGGGGAACGGCCCGGACCCGACACGGGTGGTGTATGCCTTGGTGATACCCAGCACATAGTCCAGGAAGAGCGGCCCGAAGCCAGAGCCTGTGGCTGTTCCACCGGCAGTCGTGTTCGACGACGTCACATAGGGATAGGTGCCCAGATCGATGTCCAGCAGCGAGCCCTGGGCGCCTTCGAACAGGACGTTCTCACCACGCTTGCGGTAATCGTGCAGCAGGTCGGTGACATCCCCAGCCATGGGCAGGATTTCCCGGCCCATGGCCTGCAGATTCGCCAGCGCCTGATCAATATCTTCCGGCTCTTCCCTGAAGAATTCGGTCAGCACAAAGTTGTGGTAGGTCATAAGCTCCCGGATCTTGGCCTCCAACACCTTTGGGCTGGCCAGATCGCCGACCCGTAGGCCGCGGCGGGAAACCTTGTCTTCATAGGCCGGCCCAATACCGCGGCCGGTGGTGCCGATCTTGTCGTCACCACGGGCGCGCTCACGAGCCTGATCAATACGGACGTGGGTGGGCAGGATGATCGGGCAGGCGAAACTGATGTGCAGGCGCTCGCGAACAGATACACCCCGCTCCTCAAGCTCACGCACTTCCCTGAGCAGGGCTTCAGGTGACAGAACAACCCCATTACCGATCAGGCAGTGCACGTGTTCCCGCAGGATGCCGGAAGGGATCAGGTGCAGCGCGGTCTTCTTTCCCTCGATGACCAACGTATGACCCGCGTTGTGACCACCCTGGAAGCGGACCACCGCCGCCACCTGTTCAGTGAGCAGATCAACGATCTTGCCCTTACCCTCATCACCCCACTGGGTGCCCAGCACTACAACATTCTTTCCCATGACAATCTCTCATATGGCCCGGTCAGAACCGGTCAATGTCCGAATGAATCACGCAGAGGAGCAGGCACCGCGCCTACTGAATCTCAAGTTGTTCAACTTTCCACTGGCCATCCCGCCTGACCAGAATACGATCGCAGCCTCGCTCAGCAGGATTGACGCTGACGTCCTCCGGCAGAGCCCGCACCACGATGTCCGTTTTCCGCAACTCCGCAATGGCTGCTTCCAGCGACTGGTCCGGATCCGACGGCGCCCATACCGCGCTCCGGCGCAGGACGGGACGCTGCCCCAGAGCCACCAGAGCCCGCACATCCAGGCTGAATCCGGTGGCTGGCCGGGCACGGCCAAAGTCCTGCCCGATGGCATCATAGCGGCCGCCCTTGCCGACAGCTTCGCCGTGACCGGGAACATAAACCGCAAACACCAGACCGGTGTGGTAGTTGTAACCCCGCAACTCGCAGAAATCGAAGCCCAGTTGCAGTTCCGGATGACTTTCCCGCAGGCGGTCGGCAATGCGTTTCAGCTGGTCCAGCGCTTCAACCACGTTCGAGGGTGCACCGGCAAGGACCCGCCGCGCTTCCTGCAAGGCATCCAGCCCGCCGCTGACCCGGGCAAGGGCCCGCAGATAGCCACCGGGTGTGTCCGGGGCAAAGCCCCCCAGCAGCTGTTCCAGTTCGGGGATGGACTGCCTGGCCATGGCATCAAAGATGGCAGCTTCCATGTCGTCGTCGAAATCTGCCGCCTCAATCAGGGACTGATAGATTGCGACATGCGCGAGGTCCAGGTGCACCTCTGCCACACCCGCTACGCGCAACGCTTCCAGCATCAACTGGATGACTTCCAGATCGGCTTCTTCAGAGGCGCTGCCAAACAGTTCGCAGCCGGCCTGAATAGGCGTACGGCCGGTCAGCATATGTTGCGGACGGGCGTGGAGGACATGACCCGCGTAGCACAGCCGGGTGATGCCTTCCTGCTGCAGGGTGTGGGCGTCGATCCTTGCGGCCTGAGGCGTCATGTCAGCCCGCACGCCCATCATCCGCCCTGACAGCTGATCGGTCAGTTTGAAAGTTTGCAGGGCCAGGTCATGACCAGTGCCGGTAAACAGGGAATCCAGGTATTCGATCAGCGGCGGAATCACCAACTGATAACCCCAGCGCTGGCAGGTATCCATAATATCCCGGCGCAGCGATTCAATCTGGCCCGCCAGGGGCGGCAGGATATCCTCGACGCCGTCCGGAAGCAGCCAGCGGTCAGAAGCCGTCATAACCCGTGTACCTTTTTCGCGATTTTACTGATGTAAGAATGGGCTGGAGCGCTCTGGGGCGCCGGTTGGAGTTCCGGACTGAAAAAGCGTTACCCAAAACCCGTCGAATTCTACACCTTTACCGCCCATAAAAAAACCGGACCACTCGGCGACAGGCCCGAGTGGTCCGGTTTTAGAGGCCGGCGAGGCGCTGTCAGTCCGCTTCAGCGGCCGGGTACGCGTCCCGGAAATAGCGCAGGAAATCACTGTCGCTATCGATGACCATAATGTCATCCTTGCCGGAGAAGGTCCGCTGATAGGCCTCCAGGCTCCGGTACAACCGGTAGAATTCCGGATCATTACCGTAGGCCTCGGCGTAGATGCGGGCGGCTTCACCGTCCCCCTGACCCCGTGTTTCCTCAGCCGTGGCGAAAGCCTCCGCCAGCACGACGGTTCTCTGGCGATCGGCGTCAGCGCGGATACCTTCCGCCAGCTCACGACCGCGGGAGCGGAACTCCTGGGCCAGCTTCTCACGCTCGGTGGCCATACGACGGTATACGTTTTCACTTACCGACTGGGGCAGCTCAATAGCCTTGACCCGGATATCCAGCACTTCGATACCAAACGCTTCCATAACCCGCTCGTTGGCCCGTGCCCGCAGTGACTCCATCAGCTCATCGCGCTGACCGGAAACCACTTCATGCATGGTACGAACACCGAATTCGTCCCGCAGACCATTGTCGATCCGGGACAGCAACAGGGACTGCGCCCGCAGCTCGTCACCGCCGGTGGAACGGTAGTACTCGTCCACATCACGGATGCGCCAGGCCACGTAGGACGTCACGTCCAGGGGCTTTTTCTCGATGGTGAGGTACTGTTTCGCCGGCAGTCCGGTGGTCAGCACCCGGATATCAAACTGCCGTACCTGATCCACAACGGGCACCTTGAAATGCAGGCCCGCAGGAACGTCGGTCTCGATCAGCTCACCGAAACGCAGCACAACCCCCCGATGGGTTTCCGGAATGATATACACACTGGACAGGACCAGCAGGATAACGATGAGCGCCCCTGCAAGGCCCGCGATGCTTTTAGGCCCCATTATCGACTCCTCCGGGTGTTACTGAGTTCCTGGCGATTGCGCAGCTCGTCAATGACCCTGTCGGTCAGTGCCTGAATGCTTTGCTCGTCCTGCCGCTGGCTGCTGTCACGGGTGGCACTGCTGGCAGTCCCGCTGGCACTGCTTTCACCGCTGAACATGCGGTCCAGGGGCAGATACATCATGTTGCCGGTACTGGCGGTATCTATCAGCACTTTGGTCGTGTTGGCAAACACGTTCTCGAGGGCCTGCAGATACATGCGCTCACGGGTCACTTCCGGTGCCTGCTGGTAGACTGCCAGCATCTCGGTGAAACGTGCGGTTTCACCACGGGCCCGTTCGATCACTTCATCCCGGTAGGCATTGGCTTCTTCGATCAGGCGCTGTGCACGACCCCGGGCTTCCGGTACGACCCGGTTCCGGTAAGTCTCGGCCTCTTCCTTGAACCGCTGCTCGTCCTCACGGGCGCGCTGGACTTCACGGAAGGCTTCCTGAACCGCCTCTGGCGGCTGGGTGCTCTCAACGTTCACCTGAACGATTTCAAGCCCAGTGCCATAGTCTGCCAGGAACTGCTGCAGGCGCTGTTCAACACGGATGGCCAGCTCCGCACGACCTTCAGTAAGAACGTCGTCCAGTACCGAACTGCCCACTTCGTGGCGCAGGGCGCTGTCGGTAGCGAAGGCCAGTGCCTGGTTGGAGTCTCGGACGTTAAGTACATAAGCCTTGGCGTCGCCAACGCGATACTGAACCTGCAGATCAACACTAACGATGTTCTCGTCTTCGGTCAGCATCTGGCCCTGGGACTCAGCGTTCCGTACGTTGGTCACACGGACCTTGGTGGCCTGTTCAACCAGCGGAAGCTTGAAGCGAAGACCCGGGGTTTCAGTTCTGTGATACTCACCAAAACGCAGTACCACAGCCCGTTCCTGTTCATCCACGGTGTAAAACGACTGGAAGACGATGTAGCCAAGCACAATGATGGCGCCCAGGGCGAACACCGCACCCAGGCCGGCACCATTGCCGCCAGAGCCGCTGGAGTCCCCGGAACCGCCTGAGCGGTTATTGCCCTTGCCTCCCAGCATGCGATTGAGCTTGTCCAGCCCTTTCTTCAGGGCCTCATCCAGATCAGGGGGGCCCTGGTCGTTTCCGCCCCGACGACCACCACCGGTACCCCAAGGGTCGTTGTCGTTGCGATTTCCACCCGGTTCATTCCAGGCCATAGGTCTCTCCGTCTATGCGTTTAAAGCGTTACGAATGGCAGCAAATACTAGGGATTTATACCTGTCCCGGCAATAGTAAGCACGGTTTTCGCTAGCAGGCCGGGCAGATCTGTGATCAGGGCACAACCACCCGGACCTGCTCCGGCGAAAGGCCGGCACGACTGAGGAGCTGTAGCCAGTCGCGGCTCTGCAACCGGACTTCCACCGACACGTCGCCGTTATCCAGGTAGTTTTCCGTCAGCACGGAACCCGCCTCATGGAGAAGCGCCCGCAGTTTTCCATCCGTGGGCCCAAGGATCACACAGTGGTGAAGCAGGTCTTCCGCCAGGCGTTCAACCATGGCGTCGAACAATAGCTCCATGCCCTGACCGGTGCGGGCTGACACCCAGACCCGCACGGGATCGCCACTTTCATTACGCTCGACCCGGGGCGTGAAGTCGTCCAGCAGATCAATCTTGTTGAACACCTGCAAAACCGGCACCTCATCGGCACCGATTTCGTGCAGTACATCCTCCACCTGTTCCATGTTTTCCGTACGCCGCTCATCATGAGCGTCCACGACGTGCAACAGCAGCGATGCCTGAATG
>JAJUHY010000314.1 GCA_029265735.1 Marinobacter segnicrescens
CCGGGCTGGCCCGGGGTAATCTTGCCTCTAACCTCAATGCCAACCAGGTATCCAACCCCAGACTGGCGGCACTGCAAGGGCTGGCTAAAATGAAAGCCCTGGCAGATCGCGGTTTACTACAGGGCATCCTGCCGCCCCAGGAGCGGCCCCATATGCCCACCCTGAGACGGCTGGGATTCGATGGACCGGAAGAAACCATGCTTGCCCGAGCCGCCAGTCATCCGGAATTGCTGTCGGCGGTCTGCTCGGCGTCGTCCATGTGGGTCGCCAACGCTGCAACGGTATCCCCGGCCACGGATACGGCCGACCACCGAATTCACTTTACCCCGGCCAACCTTGCGTCCAGCTTTCATCGATCACTGGAAGCCCAGGAAACCGGCCGTATTCTGAAGTCCGTGTTCACCGATGAGGCCTGGTTCGCCCATCATGCACCGCTGCCGCCGGTTCCTCAGTTCGGCGACGAAGGCGCCGCCAACCACACCCGCTTTTGTGCCGGTCACGGTGAGCCGGGCGTGGAGCTGTTCGTTTACGGGCAGAAGGCGTTCGACCAGCGCGGAGCGAAGCCCCGGCGGTTTCCGGCGAGGCAGACCCTGGAAGCATCCCAGGTGGTGGCCCGTCTGCATGGACTGGAACCCGGGCGGACAGTGTTTGCCCAGCAGCATCCTGACGCCATCGACGCCGGTGTTTTCCATAACGACGTGATCGCAGTGGGTAATGAGAATCTGCTGTTCTACCATGAGCAGGCGTTTCTGGATGAGGCTTCTCTGCTGTCTGAGCTGCGTAGAAAACTGGGCGAAACGCCCCTTGAGACCATCCGCGTCAGCGCCGATCAGGTGCCGCTGGAGGATGCGGTATCGTCCTATCTGTTCAACAGCCAGTTGCTGTCGGTGGAGGGCGGCATGTTGCTGGTGGTACCGGCAGAATGCCGGGAAGTGGAAACGGTGAACCGTTTTCTTGACGAGCTGGTGACTCAGGACACTCCCATTATTGGCATTGAGACATTCGATGTGCGCCAGTCCATGCGCAACGGCGGCGGCCCGGCCTGCCTGCGCCTGCGGGTTGCGCTGGATGATGATGCGCTGGCGGCCATGAATCAGGGCGTGTTAATGACCGACGAGCTGTATGATCGGCTGGTGGCCTGGGTTCAGGGTCACTATCGGGACGAGTTATCACCGGCAGATCTGGCTGATCCGGCCTTGCTGGAAGAAAGCCGGCATGCACTGGATGAACTGACGGGAATTCTCGGGCTGGGGTCGGTGTACGATTTTCAGCACGGGGTCTGAGCGACGCCAGAAGAAACCTTTCTGATCATCAGCGCCACCCGGTGTCCCACCGGCACGTTCGGATTGGGGAAGATCACTGCTTCCGGCAGATCGCCCACCCGGTACTCACGTTCAGCATCGTTCCAGATGACGGTGCCCGGGGGAAACTCGGTAAAATTGGCCACATCATCCGCTACATAAAACCTGAAGCCGGGGCCGGTATGGATGACTTCGTGGACCACCTGGAACAGTTCGGGAAGATCAGCCTCGCCGGATTCTTCAAACGGATGCTCTTCCATCAGGTTGACCAATGTGTCTCTCAGACGACTCAATGCGGACAGCTGGTTCTCGCCAAAAGGCCGCACCTTGCCCAGCTCAAGGGTAAAACTTTCGGCTCGAAGGGTTTCGGAGCTGAAGCCCGAGAACGTGCCGGCGCGCTGGTGCTGAAGCAATACGGTTCCGATGCCGGAGCGGCGGAGCAGGTCAAGCTCCTCACGGGGTACCTGCCGTCCTTCCACAAAGGGGTAGAGAGCAAACTTTTCCCGCTGGGAGGCCCGGATGGCAGTATGCAAATCGTAATGCCGTAAGGGCAGGCCGGCCTCAGTACAGTAGCGTGCAAACTCCTGACAGGCGGCCTCCAGCTGACTGGCACGGTGGGGCTCGTAGCCGTCGGGATAGTCCTTCCACGCACCGGAAAACAGCCGGTTCAGGTTGTGTTCGATAAACCTCTTCGCCGCCACCATGGCCGGCGGGTTGCCGAGAATCAGCAGTAGCGGAATCCGGGGTTGAAGCTGTCCCTGCACCAGTTCGGTAACCAGGGCATTCAGGAGCTCAATCGGCGCCGTTTCGTTGCCGTGGATGCCTGCGGAGAGAATCAGCCCCGACGCGCCCGAACCGGACGGAGGCCAGTAACCTAGCAACCCTGTGTCCAGACGCTGAAGCTGTGCCCCGCCCGGCAGCGTAAGTGTGGTCTGCGGGCAGGGCTTGTCGTTCAGTGCCAGCGTGTGGGCCAGCCAGTCCCTGTGGTCGTCGAACAGAGGCTGCGGCTGGTCCATGGGACTAGCCTCCGGCTGGCCGCTGGTGGCGCAGGAGACGGTTCTCCAGTTTGCGGAAGGCGAATACCAGCAGGAACGTCAGCGCCATATAGATCAGCGCCACACCGATAAACGCCTCAAAAGGTGCATAAAAGCGGGAGTAGATATTCCGCGCCGCGCCGGTGAGGTCAACAATGGTAACCACGCTGGCAATCGCACTGGCGTGGAGCATAAAGATCACTTCGTTGGAATAGGCCTGCACCGCCCGCCGAGCCGCGCTGGGCAGCACGATCCGCCGCAGCCGCAGAAACCAGCTCATGCCGTAGGCCTTGGCAGCTTCAATCTCACCCTGTGGCGTTGCCGCGATTGCGCCCCGGAAGATTTCCGGGGTGTAGGCGGCGGTATTCAGGGTAAAGGCCAGCAGGGCCGGGTAGAACGGCTCCCGGAAAATGACCCACCAGAAGGTGCTTTGAATGCCGGGAATCTGCGCGATACCGTAATAGATAATGTAAAGCTGGATCAGCAGCGGTGTGCCCCGGAACAGATAGGTGTACAGCCACACTGGTCCGGA
>JAJUHY010000240.1 GCA_029265735.1 Marinobacter segnicrescens
CGATGGCGTAGCAACATTGCCGGAGCCGGTAGCCAGGACCAGCTGGATGACGTTTACAAGGAGATGGTCGATGTCCTTAACCGCTTGCCTCCGAGTTTCACGCCTCTGGCCGAACTCCGCCAGCAACTCGCGGATGCGTACCTGGCCATGGCAGACAGCCTGCTGGCACGCAACAGGACCCGGCAGGCACAGCCACTACTGACCCGGGCAAGGGAATTGATGCGCACGCCATAATGTTTGCCAAAGGGCGACAATATCAACGAGGCATTAGTCGGCGGGCCATCACGCGGAGCAAGGCTTCGCCGTCTTTTCGGCCCGTGCACAAGCCCTCACGACGAGCGTCATCCCAGGATCGGTTCTGCAATACACAGCGAACCCACAGCTGTGCCTGATCCATACCAGCCAGTCGCGCACAACTCCCGTGCTGGAGAGAGAGCCTCTTCAAGGCCGGCAATGTCAGCTCAAAGCCCCGGTGGCCGTAGGCAAATGTTTCGATTTCTGCCTTTTCCTGACTCGTTAACTCAGGCGCTGGCGGCAGGTCCGCGCCGATTGCCAGCACCAGCTCCGCGGATAAAGTCGGCCAGACCGTAGCTAACAAGACGGGCCACTGCTCAGCAAAACGTTGGGCGATGCGTTGCCCGGCGGCCTCCCCCCTCGCCGTAATTCCTCTCAGCATCTGCACCGCGTACTCTCCCGAACTCGCTTCACGGCTGATACCCACGCGCGCGACCGCAAAATCTGCTGTCCGCCAGAACGGTAGCAACTCAGTGGAGGCGCCATAACTGGTGCCGACAGCATCCAGCCCGGAGCGCTTCGCCAGCTGCGCGGCACGCTCCAGCAGAAGGTGGCCAATCCCCTGCCGGCGGCACTGCTCATGCACCGCCACCCGTACCACCCTCAGGATATTCAAGGTGGCCGCCTCAGCATCACCGCCGTGATTGGCCAGGGATAGGGGCAGCAAGTGGCCTTTCAGTCGTCGCTCGCCCACCATTACCTTTGTCGCAAGAGTTGGATCCAGCCCTCCTTCCGCCGTCGCCCAGAGTACGCCGACGATGACTGTCCCCTGGCGGGCAACAAGTGTGACCGCGCCAGGATCGTCCAGCCACTGTCGCAGGTCACCGGGAGTGGTACGGTAGTGCGCATCTACCAGCAAGCCAAAGGCACTCGAAAGCTCCGGTTCGCTCGCGACGGCGGGTTGCCACCTTTCAATAACCGCCGGGACCCGGACCGACGGCACCACCGCAGAGGCGTCCAGCAGAAACAGGCGATTAATCAGCGGCTCCAGCGGGTCAGACTCAGACCAGCGCACCGGCGTACTCAGGGTAACGGATTGCCAATGGGGCGTTTCCCGATCCAGCACTGCGCGGAAACGCAGGTTAAAGCCCCGGCCGGAGCCTTCGTAGCCATGGACGGTGGTTGAGAACACCACACGCGGCCAGCCGAGCAGTATCTCCCGTAGTAAAGGGGCAGGAATTGCGGCAGCTTCATCGACCATCACCAGTTCAGCCTGGGGCCGCTGCGCCAGCAACTCGTCAACCGGTAGCCATTGCAGGGATTCGCCAGACTCCAGCTGTAGCAGGGTTTGCCCGCTGTAGGTCAGGCCCGCTTCGGCGGCCGCGTGGCGAAACAGGGTCGAGACGTTCTCCTTGCGTGAGGAAACAACAAGAATACGGCTGCGACCACTCTGCAGCAGTTGGACTGCGGCCATACCCAGCGCAGCCGACTTGCCCCGTCCCCGGTCGGCGGTCAGCACCAGCGGGCGCCGGCGACGGCCCTGTCCGGTCCGGATGATCTCCGCAATTGCCCGCCTCTGATCGCCGGTGGTTCCCGGAATAAAAGGCTCTGTCCCAACTGCATCAAACAATGCCGGGGCTGAGCTGACGTCATTTACAGAAAACCGGATGACCGACGGGTCCTCCGCCAGCAACGCAGTGATCCGGGCCATAAACGGATGATGGCCATGGGGTGGCAGGCCCATCCTGGGGTAATCCGGATCGGCAAACGTCGCCCATTCTTCCAACGGCGGCATCAGCCAGAACCAGAAGCCGCCGGCCTGAAGCGTTCCTGCCAGCGCCGCCAGTCCATCCGGCGGATTGCCCTGCCAGCCATCCCAGATAAGCACCGGGTTTTCCGAACCCAGATGCTGCCGGGCCTTGCTAACCGGGGTCACTGTCAAAGCAGAATGTGGCCGGGCGGCCGCATCGCCGACCCACAGGCCCCCGGCAGGGCACAGCTCCGATAAAATCTCGGCCACCTGCCGTAATGCCTGCTGACGGGGGCCTTCCACCAGCACCAGTCTGCGCTCACCGCACATGGCCAGCTGTTGCGACAACGCTCGCCAGCTCCCGCTCACTAATTCAGATCCACCGAATGACGCTTCAGGTCCGCCAGGTCGCAGATATCGAGTGCGGCCCGATGGGTGGCTTTCAGTCGCACCCGTGGTGGGGTGCCGGCTTCCAATGCTTCCTGCCAGCGGGCCGCACACAGACACCAGCCGTCGCCAGGGCGTAGCCCGGGAAAGCCAAATTCAGGCCGTGGCGTGCTCAGATCATTTCCCCGGGCACGGGAAAACTCCAGAAACTCCGCGGTCATGACCACGCATACGGTGTGACTGCCAAGGTCTTCCGGCCCGGTGTTACAGCAACCGTCGCGGAAGAATCCTGTCACCGGATCGGTACTGCAGTCTTCCAGCGGCTCGCCGAATACGTTAATAGACTCTTCCAGCGCCTGTGCCATGCCTTCCTCCTTTCCGGGTAATGAGCGCCCATTATGGAGTAAGGCCCTGCCCCTGTCAGGGCCAGAACCTCTCGGGATTTGCCGGCCGCTCCTTTACAATAGCGGGCATGACCACCCCGCTTCCCGATTTTCTCACCGACGAGCAACGCGACATCATCACCGCCGGCCATGAGCATGCGCTGATCACCGCCGTTGCCGGTAGTGGCAAGACCACGACACTGGCCTGGCGCCTGCGCTGGCTGTTGCAACAGGGCCATGACCCACGCCGTATGCTGGTACTGATGTTCAACCGCAGTGCCCGGGTGGATTTCGAGCGCAAACTGAGGGACGTTACCCGGGAACTGGGCCTGGAACTGCCGGAAATCCGCACGTACCACGCCATGGGTCTGCGCCTCTACCGGCGTTTTGTACAGGAAGGCTATCTGCCGGCGTTTTCGGAAAAGATCCTCACGGAACAGGAGATCAGCTACCAGGCATGGCTACTGACCCGGCGGCTGGCACCGGAGGACCTCGCCGATGAAATCCGGCGAAACAAGAAGGACTACGTGGAAGCCGCCACCGGCTTTATCGATCTGGTGAAAACGACCCTTACTCCGGCAGAGCTGGTGTTTGAAGAGCTGGGCTACAGCGACCGGCATCGCTATCTGGTGGATCTGTTCCACGGTTTTGAACAGTGGCGCAAGGCACGTAGCCAGATTACTTACGCGGACATGCTGTATGAGCCGGTGATGGCCATCCACCAGAACCCTCCGTTACAGCGGCTGGTGACCAACAAAATGGACCTCGTCCTGGTGGACGAATACCAGGACACCAACGAAATTCAGCATCTGCTGCTGCGATACATCGCGGGTGAGCGGGCAAAAGTTACCGTCGTGGGTGATCCCGACCAGACCATCTACGAGTTCCGCGGGGCGCGGCCGGAGTTTATCCTGACCCGCTTCCGGGAAGAGTTTGACGAGCCCCTGCAGCAGACCCTCAGCTATAGCTTTCGCTACGGGCACCGGGTCGCCCTGCTGGCCAATCACCTGATAACCCACAACCAGGGGCGTAACGACGTCCTCTGCCACTCCCACGGTTCCACCCCAGCCACCCATGTCCATCTGCACGAAAGCACTCAGGACAGTGAGGTGGTGGTAAAGCTGCTGGAATCCCTGCCGGAGCAGGAACGGAGTAACACGGCCATTCTGTTCCGGGTCTGGAGCCAAAGCGTATCCATTGAACTACGTCTGCTGGCGCGGCAAATCTCTTACCA
>JAJUHY010000150.1 GCA_029265735.1 Marinobacter segnicrescens
ACCTCTGGTTAGCTCCGCCATACCATGGACGGGCCAGATCGTGGCCTTACAGCCAACCCCATCACAAAGCTCTCACCCCCTCGCCGTCTCTTGCACTACCTGCGCCGCTAGCATTGGTATGGTTGCTCACTGGTATAACAGGCGTATTGTTCACAAAGGTCAGGACCGGTATCTTTCCTTCTGACAAGAACCGGGGTGACGCTTCAGGACCGCCCTCATGGTATTACGGATGTCAGCATTCGGCCGGGCGTGACCACCGCCGTTTCTGAAGGGTTATCGGCAGAAAGCTGACCAGCTTTGGATGGATATGATGATGGCGCTGATTCGCCTGCTGATCAGACTGACTTTTCTGTTTCTGGTGCTGGGCATCACCACTGCGATAGCGCTGGTGCTTCTGCTTCTGGATCGTCTGACCGGGCGCAGGCACAACCGTTTACCTCTGGCACGCACCTGTTTTCTTGCCTGCTGCCGCTGCCTGGGCATCCGCATCACCGAAACCGGATCTCCCCCGGACGGCCCCGCGCTGCTACTGAGCAATCATATTTCCTGGACGGATATTCCTGTTCTGGGCGGACTCAGTGAGATTCGCTTTCTGTCCAAGGCCGAGGTCGCGGGGTGGCCGCTGGTGGGCTGGCTGGCCCGGCAGGCGGGCACCTTGTTTATACGGCGGGGCAACGGGGAGGCAGCACAACGGCGAGATGAGATTGCGAACACGCTGAAAGCCGGCCACTCTGTTCTGGTGTTTCCGGAAGGCACCACCTCGTCAGGCCTGACCGTGCTTCCCTTCTTTCCCCGGCTGATTGGCGCCGCTGCCACCGCCGGTGTGCCGGTGGTACCGGTGTCCATTGCTTACCTTCGGGACGGCGAACCCTGCCACATCACCCCGTTCATCGGGGACGGCGAGTTTCACTGGCATGCGCTCCGGTTACTGGCCGCGCCCGCCCCAGAGGTTCGGGTAACCTGGCACCCAGCGATGGAGGCGCCTCCGGACATCAGCCCGAGGGAGCTGAGCGAACAGGTACGGGCAGTGATTGTCGAAGGCTTGCGGCAGAGCCATCAGCCCGCTGACAGCAGTGGCTCACCTGCGGCAACCTCTTCGTCCGTCGCTTCACGGACGGAAATGATTTCCAGATCAAAGTAGAGCGTAAATCCCGCCAGCGGGTGGTTGGCGTCGACGTGAATCAGGTTGCCATCGATAGCCACCACCTGGACCACCTGAGCGTCCTCGCCGGTGTTGGTTT
The DNA here is from genome assembly GCA_029265735.1 of Marinobacter segnicrescens. Lineage (GTDB taxonomy): Bacteria > Pseudomonadota > Gammaproteobacteria > Pseudomonadales > Oleiphilaceae > Marinobacter > Marinobacter segnicrescens_A. The sequence continues at coordinate 1,242 of JAJUHY010000150.1, forward strand.
GAAATTTCATGCCCACCTGAAGATTCTCAACTTCCTCAAAAGCGGACCGGGGCACCTTTCTTACCAGGGCGGGATTATGCTCGCCGTAAGCCATTTCAGGGGGCACCGTCACTTCAAGACAGTCGCCGGGGCCGCGGCCCTGCACGGCTTTCTGTATGCCTTCAATGACATGGCGGGCACCATCCATGAAAACCAGGGGCTCACCACCTTCGGACGTATCCACAACTTCACCGATACGGTTTTTCAGACGGTAATGGACGGCATAAATCAACGGGCGTTGCATGGACTGGCTGGATCTCCGGTTAAGCATGGGCTGGACCGCGCGGATGCTGTAGCGGGCCAGTGAAAAGTCAGCAGCTTATCACGAGAGTGTAGTGGATTCAGAACGTCCAGCGAAGGTTCAGGGCAGCACCTTCATTGATGAGAGCAATAGAATGATCCGGCCGGGCCGCGTCGGAGGCATACTGACGGGCAGCATCGGACGATGTGCTGAAACGCCAGCTTAACAGGCGGGAACCCAGGTCGATGAGTGCATCTTCACTGTCATAGACAAAGTCACCGGCCATCCGGTGCTGGATCTCTGAGGGTTGTCCGCTATGGATTTCTCTGGGCAGCACTTCCCGCTCCCCCGCCTCTGCACGGACCACAAAAGCCACCGTGTTAAGGATCAGAAGGGCTACAAAAAGCCGGACAATCATGGTCTGCCTGCCTGAAAAGATTTGTAAAATAGGATTTAACGATTATGACGAAAGTCTAACGGTTTACGATTGAAACTCTGTGACTTAAAGCACGGCAGGTCCGGCTTTTGAGAAACAATTTGTCGCTTTATGTAACAGACTGTAATCACCTCCACTGCCAGACCAGACGGGCTGACAATGGAGGCGGGAGAACCTTACCAAAAATGTCATCTGACGCCGGTCAGGGGCAGGGATAGGTGAATTCCCGGTGGAGTTCTTCCAGGGCTTCCAGCACATCCTCACCGAGGGTAACGCTGGCCGAGCCGATATTTTCCTTAAGCTGCTCCATGGTAGTCGCACCAATGATATTGCTGGTGACGAAAGCACGACTGTTTACCCACGCAAGAGCGAGATGGGCCGGTGACAGGCTGTGGTCCCGCGCCAGTTCGCAGTAGGCGCGGATCGCTCTTTCAGCACGCTCGCCCTTATACCGGACGAAACGGGAAAAGAGGGTAATACGGGCATTCTCCGGGCTCTGGCCATCGAGGTATTTGCCAGTCAGCATGCCAAAGGCCAGCGGCGAATAGGCCAGCAAGCCCACGTCTTCCCGATGGGCGACTTCCGCCAGGCCAAGCTCGAACGTGCGGTTCAACAAGTTATAAGGGTTCTGGATGGAGACCGGCCGGGGCCAGCCATTCTGCTCTGCCAGCTGCAGGTATCTCATGGTGCCCCAGGGGGTTTCGTTGGACAGGCCGATATGGCGGACCTTGCCCTCCTGCACCAGTTCGTGGAGTGCACCCAGGGTCTCTTCGATGGGGGTGGATTCTTCATCCTCACGGTGCCGGTAGCCCAGCCTGCCGAAAAAGTTGGTGTTACGGTCCGGCCAGTGCACCTGATAGAGATCAATATAGTCGGTCTGCAGTCGCCGGAGACTGGCATCGCAGGCTTCGCGGATATGGTCACGGGTCAGGCGCGGGCCTTCACGCAGATAGGTCAGGCCATTACCCGGCCCGGCCACTTTGGATGCAATCACCAGATCATCCCGACGGCCACGCCGGGCCAGCCAGTTACCGAGGTACTGTTCAGTGAGCCCCTGGGTTTCTGGCCGCGGCGGCACCGGGTACATTTCAGCCGCATCGATAAAGTTGATGCCGGCATCCACTGCGTAGTCCAGCTGCTCGAAGGCTTCCTGCTCGGTGTTCTGCTCACCCCAGGTCATGGTGCCCAGACAGATCTGGCTGACATCCAGATCGGTACGGCCCAGTTTGCGCTTATCCATCCTCTCTCCTGCTGTCTGTTGGGTTCCGTCGGCTGGTACAGATCAGTGCTGGTGCGGATTTCAAGGGAATGTCACAGTACTGAAGTCCGACTGTCATATTGGATTTCCATAGTAGATACATGGAAACCCAGAGAGTTGTACCGCTAACCAGCAAAGAGGTTAACCGCAACCGCCCGAATCATCCAGTGCCCCTCCGCTGGCCTTTGACGGACCCAGACGGGATGCCAATGAGGTCTCAAATGATTACATCCGGTAGTTTGCCCGTCCCCCGGCACATCACCATCGTTTCGGAAACCTTTGCACCAGAGGTCAACGGCGTTGCAAATACCCTGAAGCACCTGTGTCGCGGATTATGCGAGCGTGGCCATAAAGTGCAGGTGATCAGGCCCCGGCAGGCCGCCGACCAGGAGAGGGCGCAGCAGGAGCCCAACACGCCCGTACTGCATCACGATCTGGTAACTGTCACTGGTCTGCCACTGCCTGGCTATCCCGACCTCCAGTTCGGGCTGGTCCGACGCAAGCGCTTGCGGGCTCTCTGGCGACAGCAGCGCCCTGATCTGGTCTACGTCGCCACCCAGGGTCCGCTTGGCGTCAGCGCCGTGGCGGCAGCCCGATCTCTGGGGATTCCGGTCTGCTCAGGTTTTCATACCAATTTTCACAGCTACAGCCGGTACTACCACGCCGGATTTCTGTCCCGGATGCTGGAAAGCTACGGGCGCTGGTTCCACAACCGCACTGTCCTGACGCTGGTACCCACTCAGGCGATGATCACACGTGTCAAAGCCATGGGTATTCGTCCCGTCGCCCAGTGGAGCCGCGGCGTGGACTGCCAGCTATTCACTCCCGGCAAACGGGACCCTCAGCTGCGTACCCAGTGGGGACTGCAGCCCCAGGACCGGGCAGTGCTTTATGTGGGACGACTGGCTTCGGAGAAAAATCTGCAATTGGCGGTGTCCTGTTTTGAACGGATACGGGCCTTACATCCCAGTGCAAAGTTTGTGCTGGTGGGCGATGGGCCGCTGCGCAAGCGTCTACAGGCGCGCCACCCCGACTACATCTTCTGCGGTGTCCGCAAGGGAGAGGAACTGGCCCGGCATTATGCCTCAGGAGATCTGTTTCTGTTCCCCAGCAAGACAGATACCTTCGGCAACGTCGTGACCGAAGCCATGGCCAGCGGCCTGGCCGTGGTGGCGTTTAATGATGCGGCCGCCAGTGAGCATATCCGCCATCAGGAAAACGGCATGGTGGCACCACTGGACGATGACGAGGCCTTTGTCGAGCACGCCCTGACCCTGACCCAGCAGAACACCCTGCTCTGCAGCATACGCCAGCAGGCACGGCTGGACGCACTGGACCTGGACTGGACCAGCCAGGTGGAAAACTTCGAGCAGCTGACTTTCACCCTGAACAGGAGAGACCGCTACCATGCAGTCACCCCGGGTATCCCGCTTCTTTGAGCAGATAGATCAGGCCGAATTTGCCGTTTGCCGGGCGATCAACCACCGTCTCCGCATCCGCCCCGTCACCACATTTTTCCAGGTGGTGAGCCGGCTCGGGGACGGCTGGCTCTGGTATGCGCTGATCCTGTCCCTGCCGCTGCTCTATCCGGACCAGGGTCTGGCTATCGCGCTGCTGATGACCGGCGCCGGCCTCAGTTGCACACTGGCGTACAAATACCTGAAGCGCACCCTGGTGCGGGAAAGACCCTTCATCTCGTTCCCGGTGATTCAATGCGGTACTCCGCCTCTGGATCGCTACAGTTTCCCGTCGGGCCATACCCTTCATGCCGTCTGCTTCAACAGCGTACTGGCGCTGACGCTGCCGACGCTGGCATTGGTGATACTTCCATTTACTCTGGCCGTGGCCGCATCCCGGGTAGTGCTGGGGCTGCACTACCCCAGCGATGTTGCGGCCGGTGCCGTGATCGGTGGGGTTATGGGAATGGTCTGGGTGGCGTTCGCAGCGGGGCCAATGCTTACGGTGTTTGCCACTGGCTGAGCGCTACCCTGCCCGGCTTTGCTAATCGAAAAGCCTCAGCTGTGCCACCGGTGAGCCGTCTTCCCGGAACCGGACACCGACGCCCAGCAGGCGCACCGGCCGGTGTTCATCCGTAATGAGCTCGTCGAGCAGCGGCAGAAATTC
>JAJUHY010000316.1 GCA_029265735.1 Marinobacter segnicrescens
AGACGAAGTTGTGATCGAAGGTGGCGTTGTGACCAACCAGAACAGCCCGCTTACAGTCGTACTCCTTGACGGCCTTGCGGATGGGAAGAAATACCTCACGCAGAGCGTCTTTTTCGTCGATGGCGTTGCGATCCTCCGCCCAGGGATCGATGCCGGTAAAGTCCAGGGCGGCTTTTTCCAGGTTGGCGCCTTCAAACGGATGCACATTGCGACTGATGGTTTCACCCCGGTGCAGCCAGCCTTCATCGTCCATGGTGATCAGAACAGCGGCGATTTCCAGCAGGGCATCGGTGCGGGCATTGAAACCGCCGGTCTCCACGTCGACGACAACGGGTAGAAAGCCCCGGAATCGACGGGCCATGGGGTGGGGCGTGCGGGTCTCTTCAGTCACAATTTCTCCTGGTCAGGGTGGGTAGAGGCATTCAGGCCAGGCGCCAGCGCAGGGTCTCACCGGCTTTCAGGGGAACAATGGTGCCATCGGCCAGTGGCAGTGATTCCGGGACCGTCCAAGGCTCCCGTACCAGTGTGATGGTGTCACTGTTGCGCGGCAGGCCGTAAAAGTCTGCGCCGTTAAAGGCAGCAAAGGCTTCAAGTTTGTCCAGTACGCCCAGGTCTTCGAAGATCTCGGCGTATAGCTCAATGGCACCAAAGGCAGAATAACAACCTGCGCAACCGCAGGCGGTTTCCTTGCGGTCCCGGGCATGGGGTGCCGAGTCGGTGCCGAGGAAGAAACGACGATCACCGCTCACCACCACGTCCTGCAGGGCCTGCTGATGCAGGTTTCGCTTGAGTACCGGAAGGCAGTAGAGGTGAGGACGAACGCCGCCCACCAGCAGGTGATTGCGGTTATACATCAGATGCTGGGGCGTAATGGTCGCGGCCAGCCGGCCACCGGCATGGGCTTTCACAAAATCGGCAGCTTCCCGGGTTGTTATGTGTTCCAGCACAACCCGCAATCCGGGGTGGCGTTCCATGACCGGGGCCAGTACCTGATCAATGAACTGCTTCTCCCGATCAAAAATATCCACTTCGTCGTGGGTTACTTCACCATGGACCAGCAGAAGCATGCCGCACTCGGCCATGGCAGCCAGGACCTCATCAATTTCCGCCACGTCCCGTACGCCAGACGCCGAGTTTGTGGTTGCGCCGGCGGGATAGAGCTTTGCTGCCGGAATGCCAGCCAGGGATGCCGCACGGATGTCGTCTGGCGTTGTGGTGCCGGTGAGATACAGGGTCATCAACGGCTGAAAGCCGGTGTACTCCCCCCGGGCAGCAAGAATCCGTTCGCGATACTCAGCGGCCTGCTGCGCCGTGGTCACCGGGGGCACCAGGTTGGGCATGATAATCCCGCGGCCAAAACGCCGGGCCGTGGCAGGAACCACGTCCGCCAGCACATCGCCATCCCGCACGTGAAGGTGCCAGTCGTCCGGACGGGTAAGGGTTATCTGGTCGGTCATGGCGGCTTTACTCCTGGCACGTGAAAACGCCGCGAGTATACCAGACTACCGGCTAAAGAATCCGCACCATCAGCCGACAAGCAAGCAGGTACCTATTGATCGGAATCCGGGAATAGCCATGTCCAGACAACACCAGGCAGGATCGCTTCGACGCCAGGCTTCCAGCCCACTATGGCGTAATATGCTCACCATTCTGGTAGCTGGTAGTCTGCTGTGGACTGCGCCTGTGCTTGCGCGCAGCTTTGGCGCGGGCCTTGAAAACAGTCACTGGTATCTGTCGGAGTCCATTTTCAGCTGTGCCCTGAGTCACGAAGTGCCGGGCTATGGCCGTGCCGTATTTCTCCATCGGGCCGGGGAGCAGCTGAGTTTCTATCTGGAATCGGATTTGCCGCTGATGAAGCCGGGACAGGGGCTGCTGGTGGTGGAAGCGCCAGCCTGGCGCCCCGGCGAAACTACCCGGCAACTGGGCTATGTGAAGGTTAGCGATAGCCGCAAGCCGGTTGAGGCCGGACATCGAGAGGCCATGGCGATGGTGGATGGTCTGCTCTCCGGCATGGCTCCGACCATCACGCGGCAATCCCGCTATCAGAGCGACCCGGTTCGGGTACGGCTCTCCAATATCAATTTCAGCAATCAGTTTGATGGCTACCGGCGCTGTGTCAGTGGCCTGTTGCCGGTAAACTTTGATCAGATCCGCCGCTCCCGGGTTCCATTTGCGCCGGGCAGCAGCAATCTTTCAGATCAGGATCGCCGGTTGCTGGACAATATCGCCATCTATATCGCGGCAGATCAGACCGTTGAGCGACTGCTGGTGGACGGTCATTCCGACAGCACCGGTAGCCGCATCCGTAATCGGGTGTTGTCGGAAGAGCGCGCCCAGGCAGTAGCGGATTATCTGATTCAGTCCGGTGTTCCGGAAGCGATGATTGTGGTCCGATCCCACGCCGATGAATTCCCGGCGTCCCGCAGCCATGCCCAAAACCGTCGTACCACAATCCGGCTGGAGCGCCGGGGCGAGTACGACGAGATTCGGCAGGCAGACCGTGGCACCGGTGACTTTAACGGCTGACGTCAATAACGCTGTGTGCGGGTTTGAGCAGCGCCGGGTGTAGCAGCAGGCCGCTAGTGTCCCGTCTGGTTAATTCGTTGATCTACTGCGTGACGCTGGGGCCTCTGGCCAAGGCACCAGGCCGAAGGTGTGGTGGTTCCACATCAAGGGCTGGCAACACCGGCCAGAGGCCCCAGCGTCGCGCCCTTCGGGAGCCACTGAGAGGCTTGATAGCCGCGTTGCACTGACTCGATTTGGAGCCACCAAACCTTCGTCA
>JAJUHY010000341.1 GCA_029265735.1 Marinobacter segnicrescens
CAGTATGCCAGCCACGTCAGCCATTACATCCAGTACCGAGAAGTCCCGCCAGGGAGTGATAGCCTGACCCAGCTCCAGCGCTATGCCGTAACCGGTCAGTACCAGCAGGGGCACGACGTGGCCAATGGATGGCCAGCCCAGACGGGCAAGTACGGCCAGCTCCATAAACGCCAGCAGGTGATTGACCTTATCACTGGCCGCAGAGGGAATCGGGTAGGGCTCACTGGTGAATCCCAGCCAGGTAATGGCCATCAGCGACAGGCAGAAGAGTGCACGCCAGAGTAACTGCAGGGCAAGCAATCTTTGGAAGGGGTGGGTAGGTCGCATAACGGGTCCGGCTGTGGTGTGCCTGGGCATCATGATATGCTTTGCGCCCCTTCTCTGCCATGGGTCATGAGGCTGCAAGCATGTTGCAAGGTAATTTCTTCCGGGGCCTGGGCTATCTTGGTGAAGGCTTCGGCCTGATCCGGCAGCCGGGGCTGAGAATGTTCGTGATCGTGCCACTGATTCTTAACCTGTTGCTGTTTGCGGTCCTGATCTGGCTGCTGGCGGAAGGCTTCACGGTCCTGATCGCCGCGGTAATGGCCTGGCTGCCCGACTGGGCCTGGTTGCAGGCTTTCGACTGGCTGTTCTGGTTGCTGTATGGCGTGGTCATCCTGCTGATGTTTGCCTACGGTTTTGTGATCATGGCTAACCTGATTGGTTCCCCGTTTTACGGCTTTCTCTCGGAGCAGACCGAGCGGTACCTGACAGGACAGGAAGTCAGCGATGACAGTGGCTGGGCTCAGATTTTCAAGGATATCCCCCGCTCGCTGGCCCGGGAGGTGCACAAGATCGTCTACTATGTGCCGCGGGCGTTGCTGCTTGTGATTATCGGACTGATTCCCGTGGTCAACCTGATTGCGGCAGTACTCTGGTTCGTGTTCAACGCCTGGATGATGTCACTGCAGTACGTTGACTACCCTGCGGATAACCACCGGGTCAGCTTTGGCGCCCTTCGCCGTCGTCTTGCCGCCCGCCGCCTGAGCGCCCTGGGGTTCGGGCTGCCGGTAGCGTTGCTGGCCATGGTGCCGGTACTCAACCTTGTCGTGGTGCCCGCAGCGGTCTGTGGCGCCACTGCCTTCTGGGTTCGCGAGCCGGACCCGACAGCACTTACTCGTCTTTAAACCAATTCGGAATACTTGGGAGGATTCTTGGAAGCACCTGATTTTGCGGTTGGCCAGCGTTGGGTCAGTCATTCCGATGCGTCGTTAGGCATGGGTATCGTTACCGAAGTGGCGGGTCGAACCGTCACTCTTGGCTTTCCGGCGGCGGATGAAGAGCGGACTTACGCTATCGACAGCGCCCCGTTATCCCGGATTGCCTTCCAGGCCGGCGAACAGATTGAAACCTTCGACGGTCAGGTCATGACGGTACAGGCCGTGGAGGACATTGATGGCGTGCTGGTGTATCACGCGGCCGACGATCAGGGCCAGCTGCACGGCATTTCCGAGGTAAGACTGGCCAGCCAGGTCAGCTTTTCTGCGCCCCACCAGCGGCTTTTTGCCGGCCAGTTTGACCGCAACGGTGCCTTCCGGCTGCGGCTGGCGACTCTGGAGCACCAGGACCGGCTGGCGTCGTCTCCGGTTCAGGGTCTGTTGGGAGCCCGGACCCAGCATCTGCCGCACCAGATCTACATCGCTCACGAGGTCGCCCGGCGGTTTGCGCCGCGGGTACTGCTGGCGGATGAGGTTGGGCTCGGGAAAACCATTGAAGCCGGCCTGATTCTCCATTATTGATCACTCCCATTATGAAGCCTTCAGCGAGTTTGACCCGGACCTGGATCAGGACGAGGAACCGCTCAACCCGTTTGAAGAGAGCCAGCTGGTGCTCTGTTCGCTGGATTTTCTGACAGGACATACACTGGCTCAGCGGGATGCGCTGGCGGCGGGCTGGGATCTGCTGGTGGTTGATGAAGCACACCATCTGGGCTGGCAGCCGGACAGCCCGAGCCGGGAGTATGTGACCATCGAGAGTCTGGCGGAAGAGACCCAGGGCTTGCTGTTACTCACCGCCACACCGGAACAGGCGGGTGAGGAAAGCCATTTTGCCCGGCTGCGGTTACTCGATCCCGCCCGCTTCCATGACCTGGAAACCTTCCGTCAGCAGGAAGCGGATTATCAGCAGGTGAATGCCGCGGTGCAGGAACTGCTGCAATCCGGCAA
>JAJUHY010000157.1 GCA_029265735.1 Marinobacter segnicrescens
GTCTGTCTGGGGTGCGGTTCAGTACAACGGTGACGCAAACGGCGGCGACAAGTCCTTCCCGTGGCAGCTGGCAGCAGTTTATACCATGGGCGATCTGGAGTTGGCTGCCGCTATCGACTCCAACGATAACTCTGGTGCAGACGATTTCAACAACAAAAACTCCTACGGTTTCCGCGCTACCTATGCGCTGGACAACCTGGCTCTGACCGGTGAGTATCACACTCGTAAGGACGTGGAAGATACCTACGGTGTGATGGGCGTTTACACCCTCGGCAAGAATCGTTTTGCCCTGGCGTATGAGCGGACAGAACTGGATTTTGGCGATGAGTTGGATTACGACACCATCACTGTTCAGGCGCTGCACAACCTGTCTGATAACATGTATGTTTACATTGAAGGCTACTTCGGTGGCGGTGATGACGTATACGGCTATAACCGGACACGCATCGGGCACGAAGATTTCGACCCGACCGCGGCCTCTGACGAGCGCACCATTGCCGTTGTAGGCGCCACTTACTACTTCTGATCAGCCAACGCTGAATCAACAAAGTAGTAACGCAACAAATAAACCGGTAGCCTTCGGGCTGCCGGTTTTTTCATTTAAACTGGCATAAAAACCGTCGGAGGCCACGCCATGGCAGAAGAGCTGGAAGTCAAACTCAGCCTGACTCCCCGAGCCCTGAACCAGGCCCGGCAATGGTTACTGGCCCAGCCCGGGGTCAGGTCCGGCACCGACAAAACCCTGATCAATACCTACTACGATACCCCAGCGGGTGATCTGAACCGGCGCAAAGTAGCGCTACGGATTCGAAAGGCAGGGGTGCGCTACATCCAGACCCTGAAAACCCAGGGCGAGTTTATGGACGGGGCTCACAAACGGCAGGAATGGGAATGGCCGGTAAACAGTGCAGCGCTCGACCTGGGGCTTCTGGCAGAGACGCCCCTGGGCAACGGCATCAACCTTGTTGACCTGGCCCCGGTGTTTGAAACCAACTTTTTACGACGGACCCTGATGCTGACGGGCAAAGGAGCAACCGTCGAATGTGCACTGGATGAGGGTAGCATTGAAGCTGCGCAAAAGGTGCAGGATCTGTGTGAGCTGGAACTGGAACTCAAGGCAGGGAATGCCGCTGCGCTATTAGGCTGGGCCCGGGAGCTTGCCGCACAGGTGCCGGTTTTCGTCAATCTGATCAGCAAAGCGGAGCAGGGTTATACCCTGGCGGGGCTGCACAGGCCTGAGCCGTTGCCGGAGAGTGAAGCGCTGGCACACCGGGTTCTCCATGGCCTCGCCCGTGCCTGGCTGAATGGTGTGACCGATCAGGACCTTATGGCCGATCTGCAGGAACTTGCAGACACTCCGGCGCTGTCAGGCGAGATCCGAAAAGACACCGAGTGGCTGCAGGCGCAGCTGGCTGCCGGAAACGACATGGCCAGCCTTGCCCAACAGTCGATACGGCCTGGTCAGCTACAGCTCGCGTTAATCAGCCCCTAACCCAGCACGACAGTCGCAATACTGAAGTAAATCAATACCCCGCTAACATCCGCAATCGTGGTAATCAGCGGCGTACTGGCGGTCGCCGGGTCGAACTTCAGTTTGTCGAGCAAAAACGGCAGCATCATCCCCACCAGGCTGCCGATCAGCACCACCAGTACCATGGAAACCGCCACCACAAACGCGATGGCTGGCCCGGCCCGAAGCAACCCAATCACCAGTACCGCAGCGGCCATGGTCAGCCCCAGTGCCGAGGCCACCAGCAGATCCTTGCCCAGTAACATGCCCCAGTCCCGGGCGGACACATCTCCGGTCGCCATGCCGCGAACCATCAGGGTCGCCGACTGAGCGCCCGCGTTACCGGCGCTGGCCACAAGCAGGGGCATAAAGAACAGCAGCGCGATATGTTCGGAGATCGTCTGTTCAAACCAGGCGATGCCGGCGCCGGTAAAGATATTGGCGAATACCAGAATCACCAGCCACTGCACCCGCGACCGGTACAGGGCGAAGGGCGATGCGGTTTTCAGGCCGGTTTCCAGCCGGCCTACGGTGGCGCTTTTGTGGATGTCTTCGGTGGCTTCGGCTTCGGCCACGTCCATGGCATCGTCATAGGTAACGATGCCCACCAGCCGGCCATCGTCGTCGATGATCGGCAGGGCAATCAGGTCGTAGCGGGAGATCAGCCGCGCGACTTCTTCCTGTTCGGTGTGGGTGTGGGCCAGAACCAGCCCGGTCGCCATCAGTGAGTCCACCATCGCGCCTGGTGCACTGGTGATCAGGTTACGAAGCGAGATTGCCCCCAGCAGGTGGTGGTCATCATCCACCACATAGGCGTGGTAGATGGTCTCCTTGTCTGGCGCTGTGTTGCGCAGCCGGTTCAGGGCAGCAGCGACGGTCATGCCGGAGCTGACCATGGCATAGTCCGAGGTCATCAGCGCCCCGGCGGTGCCTTCTTCAAAGCTGGCCAGGCGGCGCAGGTCTTCCCGCTCCCGGCTGGCCAGGGACTGGAACAGGGCGTGTTGCTGATTCTCGTCCAGCAGCTGGAAAAAGTCGGTCCGTTCGTCCGCCGACATATCGGTGACGATGCCGGCGAGTTCCCGGTTGGGAATCAGCCGGGCGAACAGGCGCTGCATGTCGGGGCCAATGTAGCCGAACACCTTTGCCTGCAATTCGATGGGCAGGCTCTGCAGCAATTTCAGGCCGTCAATACCGCCGTCGTCCTGGGTGAGCTCAATGAATTCGGCCAGGTCGGCAGCGTTGTATTCCGAAGCGGTGGCACGAATCGCCTCCGGCTTATCGGAAACAACGGCGTCATGAAGCGGCTGGAAGAAATCCGTGTCCAGTAATGCCACGCTACACTGCCTCTGTCAGGGCCCGAAGGGCGTTAGCGGTTCAGGGCGCTGACTATATCAGACCAGTTGACGTCGTCCAGTGAGGGATCGTACCAAGTATTTCAACAGGGTGGCCGACACCCTTGTCGCGAGCGAGAATACCCGGGGCAGGCTGAGAGGTTCTGCAAGCCATAGAATCAGGTGTATAAAGTAGACGAATCCAAAAGAGTCAGGGAGTTGCGTTATGTCAGAGCCGTGGGAAAAGCTGCCGGAGCCGCTGGCGGAAGAGGTTGCGGGCACGTGGGCTTCCGTATTCGAAGGCGGGGTTCCGCAATGGCTCACGCAGACCGGTCTGACGGAAGCGGATATAGCCAGCGCCATGGCCCGAAGTCTTTATCTGCGGGAGACGTTGCAGCGCCACGGAGAGCTGGTGCGAGTCGCGCTGGCCTTTCGCCCACTGAGCGAACCCACCACCGGCGACAGCCTGCGCCAGCGGTGGCGGGACTATCTGGCTGAGATCGAGGATGAACCCGGCCTGCATCGAGCCCTGCGGTTGTTCCGCCGGGAAAGCCAGTTTCGCATGATCTGGCGGGATGTGACCGGGCTGGCGGATTATCACGAGACCGTCGCGGCGGCCAGCGAGTTTGCCGATATCAGCATCCAGGCCGCGCTGGAGTGGCTCTATCCCCAGGCCTGTGAGCAGTACGGCACGCCCTATGGCAGCCCCTGGGGCCGGGGCCCGGTTACCGGCGACGATGTGCCGCAGCCCCTGGTGGTGCTGGGTATGGGCAAGCTGGGTGGCCGCGAACTGAATATCTCCTCAGATATCGATCTTATCTTTGCGTTTCCCAGCAAGGGGGAGACCCGGGGTGGGCGGCGGTCGCTGGACAATCAGCAGTTTTTTATCCGCCTCGGCCAGAAGCTGATCCAGGCGCTGGATCAGATCACCGCTGACGGCTTTGTCTTCCGGGTGGACATGCGCCTGCGTCCCTATGGCCAGAGCGGCGCTTTGGCCCTGAGCTTTGCGGCACTGGAAACCTATTACCAGGACCAGGGGCGGGAGTGGGAGCGCTACGCCATGGTCAAGGCCCGGGTTGTTGCCGGCGACCAGCAGGCCGGGCAGGTGCTGCTGGAGAGCCTGCGGCCGTTCGTCTACCGCAAGTACATTGATTTCAGCGCGTTTGAGTCCCTGCGCTCCATGAAGGCCATGATCAATCGTGAGGTCCGGCGCAAGGGTCTGGAGAACAATATCAAGCTGGGCAGCGGCGGTATTCGCGAGATTGAGTTTGTGGTGCAGGCCTTCCAGCTGATCCGCGGCGGCCGGGACCGGGAGCTTCAGCAGCGGGAGTTGCTGATTATTCTGGAAGAGCTGAAAAACCTGGAATTGTTGCCGCCGGCGGTGGTCAGTGAGCTGGAGCATGCCTATCTGTTCCTGCGCAATCTGGAACATGCGCTGCAGGGCGTCGACGATAAACAGACCCAATTGCTCCCGGAAGACCCGCTGGATCAGGCCCGTATTGCACTGATAATGGGGTTCAGGACCTGGCAGGATTGCCTGACGACGCTGAACCAGCACCGTGGACGGGTGGCGCGGCATTTCGCCGACATTATTGCCCTGGAGCCGGAGGAGGGCGGCGCAGTGGAACTGGCCGATAGCTGGCCCGAACTGTGGCTGGAAGAAATGGAAGAGAATGAGGCCGTTGCCTGGCTTGAGTCCCAGGGCTATGAGGATCCTCAGTCCAGCCTGGCACTGCTGAAAACCCTGCGGCACAGTCGCAACGTGCGGTTGATGCAAAGCCAGGGCCGGCAGCGCCTGAACCATTTTATGCCGGTACTGCTGGAGGCGTTAAGCCATGTATCGCAGCCATCAGAGACCTTGCAGCGGGCGCTGCAACTGGTGGAGGCGATTCTTCGCCGCACCGCTTATATGGTCCTGCTGCTGGAAAATCCCGGCGCCTGCGCACAGCTGGTCTGGCTGTGCAGTGAAAGCCCCTGGATCGCGCAGCAACTGGCGGATACGCCCCTGCTGCTGGACGAACTGCTGAACGCTGAGAGTCTTTATAAGCCCCCCGCCAGGGCGGAGCTGAAGGATGACCTGCGCCAGCACATGCTGCGGATTCCGTTCGAAGACCTGGAAGAACAGATGGAGTCCCTGCGGCACTTCCGCAAGGCTCACATCCTGCGAGTCGCTGCATCTGAGCTGCGGGGAACCCTGCCGCTGATGAAAGTCAGTGACTACCTGACCTGGATCGCCGAAGTGGTGCTGGACCACGTAGTGGATGTGGCCTTTGCCAACCTGGTCAGTCGCTACGGCTATCCCCGGCGTGCTGATGGGTCCGCCTGCGACACCGATTTTGCCATTATCGGCTA
>JAJUHY010000073.1 GCA_029265735.1 Marinobacter segnicrescens
AAAGACATCCAGATTGAGAAGGACGGTGACATCGTCATCATCAGTCTTGAGTACGAAGTGCGTACCCATGTGGTTTCCAACGTGGATGCGGTGATGAGTTTTAGCCATTTTTACGAGCTGAAGGGATCGTGACACGACAACCCGACCTGAGCAGATTACAGAGTCGCCTCGGCTACCAGTTCCAGGACCCGGAACTGCTGCTGCTGGCGCTGACCCACCGCAGTTTTGGCAACCAGAACAATGAACGGCTGGAGTTTCTCGGCGATTCACTGGTCAACATGATCCTTGCCGAGCACGGGTCCCTCCACGTCGAGCGTGCCCGGGACGGACAGCTCAGCCGCCTGCGGGCGCGGTGGGTAAAAGGTGTGACACTGGCAGAGATCGGGCGGGAGTTCGAGCTTGGCCAGTATCTCCGGCTGGGGTCGGGGGAGATGAAAAGCGGCGGTTTCCGACGGGACTCGATTCTGGCGGATACCGTCGAGTCCATCATCGGTGCAGTCTATCTGGACAGCAGCTTTCATACCTGCCGCGATCAGGTCCTGCGCTGGTTTGATAAACGGCTGGAGCAGCTGGATATCCAGGACACGCAGAAAGATCCCAAAACCCGGCTGCAGGAATATCTGCAATCCCGGCATTTCCCGTTACCCCAATACGAAGTGATCTCCGTGGAAGGCGAGGCCCATGCCCAGACCTTTCACGTATCCTGTGCATTATCGTCCCTGGACCGGAAAACCACCGGGGTCGGCAGTAGCCGGCGCATCGCCGAACAGCAGGCAGCCCGCGCCGCATTGCGGCAACTGGGTGTGGAGAACAACTGATGACCGATGTAACCCGCCCGGATAACCCGGACAGCCGCTGTGGCTTCGTGGCCATCGTCGGCCGTCCCAACGTGGGCAAGTCGACGCTGCTGAACCATATTCTCGGGCAGAAGCTGAGCATTACCTCCCGCAAGCCACAGACTACCCGTCACCAGATTCTGGGCATCAAGACCGAAGGGCCTGTCCAGGCCATCTATGTGGATACCCCGGGCATGCACGAGGACGAGCCCCGGGCCCTGAACCGCTACATGAACCGTGCCGCCTCCGCTGCCCTCAAGCATGTGGACGTGGTGGTGTTCGTGGTAGACCGTCATTACTGGACCGCTGCCGACGAGCTGGTGCTGAGTAAACTGACCCACCTGACCTGCCCGGTAATTCTGGCCGTTAACAAGGTGGACAAGCTCGAGCGGCGGGAAACCCTGCTTCCGGTATTGGAAGAGCTGGCGTCAAAGCGCGACTTTGCCGAAATCATCCCGCTCTCGGCTCTGAAAGACCAGAACCTGGAGCCACTGGAAGAAGCGGTCTCGCGGATGCTGCCCCAGAGTGTGCACTTTTATCCCGAAGACCAGATCACCGACCGCAGTGAGCGTTTTGTAGCCGCTGAAATGGTACGTGAGAAGATCACCCGGCAACTGGGAGCAGAGCTGCCATACTCCGTGGCTGTGGAAATCGAGGAGTTCCGCCACGACGGAAAAACTCTGCACATTTCTGCCCTGATTCTTGTCGAGCGGGAAGGTCAGAAGAAGATCGTCATCGGCGACAAGGGCGAGCGTCTCCGCTCTATTGGTCAGGAAGCCCGCAAGGACATGGAGCGGATGTTTGACAGCAAGGTCATGCTAAAGCTCTGGGTAAAGGTAAAGCGGGGCTGGGCCGACAGCGACCGGGCACTGAAGAGCCTGGGCATGCACGACAGCTGAGGCGACCGTGGCGCAGCCGGTCCAGCAGGAACCCGCCTATGTGCTCCACCGGCGCCCCTTTCGGGAGACCAGCCTGCTGGTCGACCTGCTGACTCTTAACCACGGCAAAGTGGGCGTGGTAGCCCGGGGCGCCAGCAGTGCCAGAAGCGCCCTGAAGGCCCAACTCCAGCCTTTTCAGCCACTTATGGTAGACTGGACCGGACGTAGTGAGCTGAAAACACTGACCCACGCGGAAACCCGACCGGGAGTCCGGCTTGGCCAGGGCCTGGCGTTGTACAGCGGGTTCTACCTCAACGAACTGCTTCAGAAACTGCTTTCACCCTCCGATCCGGCCCCGGAACTGTTCGCGGCCTATATTCACGCACTGGATCAGCTGGCATCGGCGCAGGATGATGTGGAACCCGTGCTGCGGCAGTTTGAAATGTCACTTGCGGAAAGTCTGGGCTACGGCTTTGCCTGGGATCGCGTCACTGACCTGGGGCAGGCAGTACAGCCGGGCCAGCGCTACAGTTATGATCCCCAGCAGGGCATACTGGCCCAGGCGCCTGATCATGGCCGGGTTCAGGGTCTGCCGGGCGACGCCTTACTGGCCCTGGCGGCCGGTGACTTCCAGAATGCCGCCGCCCGTCGCGTCGCAAAGCAGGTCATGCGGGCCCTGACCGACTTTCTGCTACAGGGCAGACCGTTGAACAGCCGCGCGTTGTTTGGCGGACGCACACCATCGAAGTCCGCAACCCCCGATTCACTTAACAAAGGAACGCAATCATGAAAGACCGTGTGTTGCTCGGAGTAAACGTCGACCATGTGGCAACCCTGAGACAGGCCCGGGGTACGCGTTTTCCGGATCCCGTTCAGGCCGCCATGGTAGCGGAAGAGGCCGGAGCCGACGGAATCACCATCCACCCGCGGGAAGATCGCCGTCATATCCAGGACCGGGATGTTCTGCTAATGCGGGAGACGTTGAATACGCCCATGAACCTGGAAATGGCGGTAACTGAAGCCATGCTCACGTTTGCCGAGAAGGTTCGTCCGGAATGCATCTGCCTGGTGCCGGAGACGCGCGAGGAACTGACGACGGAGGGTGGTCTGGATGTGACAGGCAATGAGGAGCGAATCGCCCGGGCCTGTGAGCGCATGGCTCGCCTTGGGGCTGAGGTCTCGCTGTTTATCGATCCAGACCCGGCCCAGATTGATGCGGCGGTTCGCTGCGGTGCACCGGCGATCGAGTTGCATACGGGTGAGTATGCGGAGGCGGAGACGCCGGATGAGCAGGCCCGGCGGCTGGAAGCGATCCGTCAGGCGGTGGAGTATGCCCGTGGTAAGGGGTTGATCGTTAATGCGGGGCATGGGTTGAATTATCACAATACTTTGGCGGTTGCGGCGATTCCTGGGATTAATGAGTTGAATATTGGGCATGCGATTATTGCGCGGGCGGTGTTTACGGGATTGAAGGAGGCGGTTCGGGATATGCGGGCTATTTTGGATTTGGCTCGTAGTTGAGATGTTTTTGTTGGGTTTTTGAGGTACATCGGGTGCGGGCCGAGGCTTTTGTTGAAGTGGCCAAAGCTGCGGGGGGTGCTTTTTCGGAGGTAAAATCTGTCTGAGCGAAGCGAGTTTAAATTTTGCCGGAAGAAAAGCTTACCCCTCCTGTACCCCACCACCGAAACCAGCAGTCCCGTGACCCGCAACCAGCAGCCCTATCTAAACAGAGTTCACCTCAGAACTCCGGCGAAACAACGCCTGCCAGTCAGTCTGCTCCCCCCAGATATCCAGTCGCTCCATCGCGGCCAGCAGGTTCTCCCTGCGAGTATTTATATCGTCGCTGCGTTTCTTGAGAGCCGTCTCAAACTGCTCTGCGGCTTCACGGAGCTCCGGTACGCCGCAGTAGCGCGTGGCGCCGTGGAGTTTGTGGACGCAGTCCAGTACACCCTCGTGGTCGCCGGCTTCCCAGCGTTTGCGGATGGTTTCCTGGTCCGGGCGGAGTTGTTCCAGCAGCATGCTGAACAGCTCCTCCGCCAGGTCTCCTTTACCGGCGGCCAGGCGGATACTTTCGTCGACGTCGACGATGGGCTTCTGCCGGCGCCGGGTGGAGGGGCGCAGGGGGCGGAGGGTGTCGCGGAGTTCCGGGACTTCGTTGCGGTTATGCTGCGGGGTGGCGGCGCGGTAGCCGGTGAAGTCGGCCAGGGTGTCCAGTAGCTGCTGGCTGTTGACCGGCTTGGCCAGGTAGCCGTCGAAGCCCTGTTGCATCAGCCGCGCCTGTTCATCGGCCAGGGCGTGGGCCGTCAGTGCGACGATAGAGGTGCGGTGGTAGGTGTCGTCCATGTTGCGCAGGCGGGCGGTGGTTTCCAGGCCGTCCATGCCTGGCATCTGCAGGTCCATGAAAATCAGGTCGAAGTTCTGGTTGCGGGCTTTGCTCAGGGCTTCGAAGCCGCTGGCAGCACCAACGGCGGGTATGCCGCAGTCGTTGAGGAGCGTGAGCACCAGCTTCAGGTTGGCTTCGTTATCGTCCACTGCCATGACCCTCGGCAGATCCGTGCCGTTCCGGGGCGGTAGCAGGGTGTTAGCGGCCTCCGATTGCTCCATGTTGTGACGGGTGTCGATACCGTGCACCAGCATCAGCAGCTCGTCATAAAGCGATTCTCGGGAAACCGGTTTGGTGAGATGGCCGCTGGCCAGGGTCGATAGCACGGTATCGTGGGTTTCCAGAGTGGGCGTCAGCAGTAGTGTGCGACAGTCCCGGTCGACTTCCAGGCTGCGGATCAGCTCCCGGTACTGGCTGGAATTAAGCAGGTGGCGGGTAATGCCCACCATCGCCAGGGCAAAGCCGGACTGGTTCTGCTGGGCGGCTTCTACCTGCTCCAGCAGGTCCGCCGGTGAGCGGGCCTGAACCACTTCAATGCCCCAGTCCCGCAAAATGTGTTCAACCGCCAGGCCGGTGGTTTTCTGCTGTTCCAGATAGATTACCCGCTCGCCCCGCAGTGCGTCATGGGGCAGGGGCGTTTCGGCCCGGGTTGAGAGCTCAGTGGTGAGGGTGAACCAGAAGGTGGAGCCCTTGCCCAGTTCGCTTTCCAGGCTTATGGTGCCGCCCATTTCTTCCACCAGTCGCTTGGAAATGACCAGGCCCAGGCCAGTGCCGCCATATTGGCGGGCGGTGGACGCATCCGCCTGGCTGAAGGCGGTGAACAGGGATTGCTGCTGTGCCCGGGACAGGCCGACCCCCGAGTCGGTAATGCTGATGCGCAGGGACACCTGGCTGGTTTCCGGGTCTTCCGCCTCCAGGCTGGCGCGCAAAACCACTTCGCCGGTCTGGGTAAACTTGATGGCGTTGTTAACCAGGTTGGTGATGACCTGTTTGACCCGCAGCGGGTCGCCCATCAGGTGGTCTGGTACGTCCGAATACACCAGGTGCACCAGATCAAGATTCTTGCTGTGGGCCGCCGGGGCCAGCATCACCATCACTTCCTCAATGATTTCCCGCAGGTGGAAGGGCACTCGGTCGAGGATCAGCTTGCCCGCCTCGATTTTGGAGAAGTCGAGAATGTCGTTAATGATCGTGAGCAGAATTTCAGACGACTTGCGGATGGTGTTCAGATGCTCCGCCTGCTGCTTCTGCATGGGGCTTTTCAGCAGCAGTTCGGTAAAGCCGATAATGCCGTTAAGGGGCGTGCGGATTTCATGGGACATGTTGGCCAGGAATTCCGACTTGATGCGGCTGGCCTCAAGGTCATCCTTGCGGGCGAAATCCAGCTCAATTTTCTGATTCTCGATGGTTTCCAGGGTCTCCCGCAGGTCTTCGGTGGCCTGATCGATGTTCTGCTGCATTTCAGCCTGGGCCTTGCTGAGCTCTTCTGCCATGGCGTTGAGGCCGGATTCCAGCTGCTCAAACTCTGGGCCAGCGCCGGTGCTGACCCGGGTATCAAGGTGACCTTCCTTGAGCCGGGCAACGGCACGGTTGAGCTCGAACACCGGGTCGGTAAAGGCGCGGCTCAGGCGCAGGGCGATGATCATGCTCAGCAGTACACCGGCAACCGTGACCAGCAGGGAGATAAACAGCGCCTTCCAGGTTTCCTTCTCGGTGCGGATGTGGGACATCTCCACGGCGGTCCAGCCGATGGGCTCCATGGTGTTGGTGGCGCGAGTTCGGGATTCCGCGTCCAGCATGTTTTCCAGCATCAGATCCTGCAGGTAAACCGGCGACACAAAAACCGTATTGCCATGGGATCGCCAGTGAGAAACCGTGGTTCGCGGGAACGGGGCGGTCTGCTCCAGGCTCGAAGTCGGCCCGGCGTGCAGGAGTCGTTCCTCCCGGGAATCGTAGAAGGTAATGGAGCGAACGTCCTGCTCTTCCAGCAGCGCATTAGAGAGGCTGCTCAACAGGCTGCGGTTGGCAGTGGCCATGCCATACTCGGCGGCAGCCGCCAGTTGCCGGGAGAGGGAATCGCCGCGATCGTTAAGCAGCTGGTTGATGTTCTGAACCCAGCTCCAGGTAAAAAAGAGTCCCAGCAGCAAGGTGGTAACCAGCGTCGGCAGCAGCGTGACCAGCAGGACTTTTTTACGAATACCCCAACGACGCATTTTGTTTTTATACCTCTGTTCCGGTCCCTGGTTCGCCTTTCGCAGGTGCTCTGCAGCACGGGATTGACGGCATCACTTATTGGGGGATCAGCCCCGATCCGGTTATCATGCGTACCCTGGTGCCGGTTCCCGAAAGGCTGTCCTGCGCCTGCTTGGAAAGTGACATAAGTGTACCATAGGCGGACTCAAAGCAGCCGATTTCGACGAGGAGCGTGAACCATGCATTTTCCCACCATTGAGGACTACGTCGGCCATACTCCCCTGGTCCGCCTGCAGCGCATGCCGGGTGACACCAGTAACGTGGTTCTGGCCAAACTTGAGGGCAATAACCCTGCGGGATCGGTCAAGGACCGTCCCGCCCTCAGTATGATCCAGGAGGCCGAAAAGCGTGGCGATATCCGCCCCGGCGATACCCTGATCGAAGCCACCAGCGGCAACACTGGCATCGCCCTGGCCATGGCAGCGGCCATCAAGGGCTATCGCATGAAGCTGATCATGCCTGCCAATATGAGCGAGGAGCGCCGGGCATCCATGCGGGCCTACGGCGCCGAGATTATTACCGTCAGTCAGGAGGAAGGCATGGAAGGTGCCCGTGACCTGGCGGCTCAGATGCAGGAGGCCGGTGAAGGGCTGGTGCTGGATCAGTTCAGTAACTCCGACAACTCCCTGGCCCATTACCGGACCACAGGTCCGGAAATCTGGGAACAGACCGAAGGCCGGATCACCCACTTCATCAGCTCCATGGGCACCACCGGGACCATAATGGGCGTGTCCCGCTATCTGAAGGAGCGTAACCCTGACGTGCAGATTATCGGGTTGCAGCCGAATGAAGGCTCATCCATTCCGGGAATCCGCCGTTGGCCGGAGGAATACCTGCCTAGCATCTTCGATCCTAGCCGGGTCGACCAGATCATGGACATCAGCCAGCAGGATGCGGAAAACACCATGCGGGCCCTCGCCAGGGAAGAAGGTATCTTCTGTGGCGTCTCGTCGGGCGGTGCCATCGCTGCAGCCCTTGAGGTCTCCCGGCAGGTTGAAAACGCCATAATCGTAGCCATTATCTGTGATCGCGGTGATCGGTATCTGTCCACTGGCGTATTTCCCGGCGCCTGATCCTGACTGAGTTAGAGAGCAGTTTATGAGTCGCAGACGCAGGAAAGCGCTCCCCAGCGAGCCTTTGCCGTGCTTCATTGAAACCCTGAGCCACGACGGGCGCGGTATTGCCCGTGAAGAGGGGAAAACCCGTTTTGTGGATGGGGCCCTGCCTGGCGAGCGGGTCATGGCGAAGATGGTTTCCAGCCGCCGC
>JAJUHY010000218.1 GCA_029265735.1 Marinobacter segnicrescens
CCTGGCTGGCAAGAGCGGTGACAGCATCATGCTGCAGCCGTATCCCGAGCCGAACACCAGCGAGAAAGACGCGGACCTCACCCGGGACATCGACTGGCTCAAGGGGGTGATCGAGGCAATCCGGAACATTCGCGGCGAGATGAACATCTCTCCCGCGAAGCGGATTCCGGTCCTGCTGCGCAGTGATGAAGGTGAAGACCGGCGGCGACTGGATCAGAACCGCCAGTTCCTGGTATCACTGGCCAAGCTGGAGAAACTGGAATGGTTCGAAGGTGACAAGCCTCCCATGTCTGCCACCCAGCTGGTGAATGACATGGAAGTGCTGGTGCCCATGGCCGGCCTGATCGACAAGGATGCAGAACTCAAGCGGCTCGACAAGGAGCTGGAGCGTCTGCAGAAAGAAATCGACCGCCTTGAAGGCAAGCTGGGCAATGACAAGTTCACCGCTCGCGCCCCGGCGGACGTGGTAGAGAAAGAAAAGGAAAAACTGCAGGACGCCCAGAGCAATCACCAGCGTCTGCTGGAGCAACGGGCCGATATCGAGGCCATGTAAGTGCGCCAGGGGCTGAAACCCGGCACCAGCGGGGATGGCACCACTGCCATCCTCGGCGCGGGCGCCCTCGGGCGCCTCTGGGCAGCTTGCCTTCCCTCTGAGACGGCCGGGTTTGTGCCGAAGAGCGGCGCTGTCCCATCGGCGCCGGTACTCACCTACCAGTTCACCGACCACCTGGGGCACGGCCACGTCATTCAGCGTCGCTGGCTTACGGACCTTTCTGATCTGTCACTGCTGCTGGTAACTACCAAGGCCGGCAATACTCTGTCCGCATTGGAAGAGGTAGTCGATCAGTTACCTGAAGCCTGTCCCATCGTGCTCTTCCAGAACGGACTCGGCAGCCAGCAGGCAGTCGCCAATCATTGGCCCCAACGCCCCGTACTGGCCGCGAGTACAACCGAAGCCGCCAACCGGCCTGGGCCAGATGTGGTGATCCACGCAGCGCGGGGATGCACCTGGGTAGGCCCATTAAACGAAGCTGCCCGGACTACGGTGGACCCCGTCATCCAGCAGCTCGCTGCCTCTGGCCTGACCATTCAGGCCGAAGATCAGATACTGGAACGGCTGTGGCACAAGCTGGTGGTTAACGCGGGCATCAACCCGTTTACAGCACTGCTCGACTGTCCCAACGGCGATATTCTTACCGCCCCGCTGTTTCTGGATCATATTGATCAGCTTTGTCTGGAACTGGCCGCGTTAATGTCAGCGGAAGGTCTACCCCCTCAGACACCCGAACATTTGCGGGCCAGTATTGAGCAGGTAGCCAGAGCGACGACGGCTAATACCTCCTCCATGCGCAGTGATGTACGAAACGGTCGCGCAACAGAAATCGACTACATTAACGGCCATGTTGCCGCCCGGTCACAGGCACTGGGGCTGAACGCTCCGGTGAACCAGATGCTCACGGAGCGGGTAAAACAACTGGCGCCCTACCCTGATCAGAAACATGGAGCAAGCCTGCATGGGTAACCGACTTTCTAAAATCTACACCCGCACTGGCGACGACGGAACCACCGGGCTGGCCGACGGCAGCCGTGTTGTTAAAAGTGCCCTGCGGGTAGAAGCCATGGGCACCGTGGATGAAGTGAACTGCCACATTGGTGTTCTGATTGAACAGCTCGCCGGTGAGCCGGAAATCGCCGGGGCGCTGGCCCGTATTCAGCACCATCTGTTTGATCTTGGCGGCGAATTCGCCATACCCGGCAGCGAAATGGTCACTGAGAAACATATTCACTGGCTGGAAGAAATACTTGACCAGTGGAATGCAAATTTGCCGCCTCTGAAGAACTTTATTCTCCCCGGGGGCACACCGGCGGCCGCACAATGCCATCTGGCACGGTCTGTTTGCCGCCGGGCCGAGCGGGTGGTTGTGGCCCTGGCGCAGGAAGACAAGGTGAATCCCAGTGCCCGCCAGTACCTGAACCGCCTGTCTGACCTGCTGTTTGTGGTGGCCAGGGTCCTGGCTCGCCGCAATGGTGGTGAGGAAGTGTTATGGGAACAGCATCGGTCGACGGTCTGACGAGCCTTGCGGCCACCGGTACTTACCGGCTGGCCAGCAACTCCCGGTAGTAAGCCCAGTCAAACGCCGGCCCCGGATCGGTCTTCCGCCCTGGGGCAATGTCGCTGTGGCCGGTGATCCGTTGATCGGTGATGGCCGGCCAGGCCGCCTGTAACTGCTGGGTCACCGCCGCCAACCGCCGGTATTGCTCGTCGGTATAGGGGATATTGTCGGCCCCTTCGAGCTCAATGCCGATAGAAAAGTCGTTGCACTCCTCCCGCCCGCCGAAAACCGAACGCCCGGCATGCCAGGCCCGGTCCTGAAAGCGGACAAACTGAAGCACTTCACCATCCCGCCGGATCAGCAGATGGGCAGACACCGTCAGGGCGCCGATTTCCTCGAAATACGGGTGGACTGAGGTGTCCAGGCGGTTGCAGAAGAAATCTTCTATCCAGGGCCCGCCGAACTGTTCCGGCGGCAGGCTGATATTGTGAATCACCAGCAGGGAAATGTCGTCCGCATCGGGACGCGGGCCGAAGTTTGGCGATGGGCACCAGCGGGCATCCGGCAGGCGGCCGGAGCTTCGCAGAATTTCATGGGAAGACTTTTCGGAATCGGGCACAGGTGTTCTCGAAGACAGCGGATACCGCCGGGATTGAACCATATCGAATGCGGAACCGCCAGACAGCCCCTGCCCTGCCAGGCACCAGCGGGTTAATCCCGGCGGTTGTGCCGCAGGTTGTCGATGATCGACTCCAGTGCACGGTCGAAGATCAGTCCGTCATCCAGCGGTATCACCCGGCCATCAGACAGGGCCATGGCCAGCTCTGGCTGCTGAAACTCCGCCACTTTGGCACCGTTCCGGTTCACGAAGATGTATTTGCCGGTGGCGCGGATAATGGCGGCGAGCTTACACCGCAAGCGACCGTTATCTCTGGGCATCTCCACCCAGCAGCCGACTTGCAGTCCGGCGGCCTGTTCCAGCCAGTGCGGGTCCGGCTCCGCAACTTCCGACTCCACCTCTGCCGTCGTGGCGGCGGGTTCAGACTCCACAGATGTCGCTCCGGCAGCTACCGGCTCCGGAGACTCCAGGTGCGCTGTCACCACGGGACTGGCGCCAAGCTCAGGCGCCGGCATCGCAGCGGCCGCATCAGCTGGTGCCGGGTTCACTTCCTTCCCGGTGACGTCTCCGAATTCCATTTCTGCCAACTCCAGCGCATCCTCCGGGCTGACGGGCATAGTCTCAGCCTCCCGGTCCGGCTGTCGCCGGAGCGACAGTGCCTGGAGCACGTCGACGTGGGCCATCTCCAGGTCCCGAAGGGCCGAATCAATGGCAAACGGGTCCCAGGAAATCTCGTGGAGCCCGTTTCTCAAGCCGTCGGTAATGCCAGGGACAGCCCTGAGAAGACGGTCCCGCGTATCCTCGTCTACCGGCTCCGGGTCCAGGCTCCAGACCAGGCGCTCGGTCAGCTCCACTGCGGCCTGCCAGTCGTCCGAGGCCTCCCCCTTGCTCAGAAAGCCCCATTCCAGATACTTGCGCCAGGGTTCGTTGATCAGGCTCCTGGCGCTTTCCGGCAGATCTCTGCCTTTCACCAGACCATCCAGCAGGATCTGTACCCGGTCCCGTGCCACCTCATGACGGGCACGACCTTCTTCCACATCCCGCAGTCGCTGCTCAACCAGCTCCCGACGACGGCGGTCCAGGTCCATGAAGTGCTGGAACTCCTTGAGTAACTCGTCAAACAGTTCGACGTTATCGGTAAAATTATTGAGCAGTCGCTCAACAACCGACTCGATCTTTTCCCGCAACGGGTCACGCTGGTTGTCCCCTCTTGGTACCCAGCCAATACCGGCCATGGCCAGTTCGTTCAGCAGCTTCCGGGCGGGATGCCCGCCGCGGTTAAAGAAGCTGCGATCCAACAGGGCTACCTTGAGCACGGGGATCTGCAGCCGGCCGATCAGCACCTTCATCAATGCCGGCAGCTGGCGATCATCCAGAATGAACTCAAACAGCATGGCTACCAGATTGATTACATCGCCATCAACCTGTTTTACCGGCAGACGCTGATCCGGCCCCTGGGCCAGGGCGTGGCCCAGCATAACGGACAGTGGCATGGCCTGACCCTGATCACCGGACAGCACCGCTGTCTGCAGGCTGCCAAGCCTCTGCATCAGGTCATCGGTGGCAAGTACCGGCATTGTGGCGGGCGCCGGGGCTGGCCGGACGCTTTCATTACGATGCAGCAGCTCGGCCAGCTCAGAGAAAGTCACCGTCGACTCGCCTTCGACAGACGCATTATTATCCGCCA
>JAJUHY010000193.1 GCA_029265735.1 Marinobacter segnicrescens
AGAGGAGCTGGAAGGCATTATGAGCGGCCCGGATGTGGAAGACTATTTCCGGGAAATGAATGGCAATTATCCGGAGCGCTGGATCGACGATCTGCAGGGAATGGAGCGCTGGAGGGTGATTACCAACTACTTTACCCGTATGCGCTTTATTGCGCCGGACGGCAGTCTGGAGCTCACCACCAAGGAAGCGGCGGAAAATGCGCCGGCGGGTTACGCGCCCTGGTTCACCTACGGGCGGCCGGACGATGTGAAGGTTATTTTCGGGCACTGGGCTGCGCTGGAAGGGCAGACCGGCAGTGACCGGTTTCTGGGGCTGGACACCGGTTGTGTCTGGGGTGGCCAGCTCACGGTCATGAATCTGGATACTGGCGAGAGGACCCATTGTGATTGCTGAGCCCGTGGTACGAGGCGCTGTTTCCCGCACCTGGCTGGCGGCCGGTGCGCTGCTGGCGCTGTTTGCCGTCATGGCAGGAGCCTTTGGCGCCCATGGCCTGCGGGGTCTGGTCGGCGACCGGGGCCTTGAAGTTTTCCAAACTGCCGTCACTTATCAGATGTACCACGCAATCGCGCTGGTACTGGTTGCGCTGCTAACTGCTACTGGCCTGTCCCGTCGCTGGCTGAACGCCGCCGCAGGATTTTTTCTTGCCGGCACTCTGCTGTTCAGTGGTAGTCTCTACCTGCTGGTGCTGACGGAGATCCGCTGGGTGGGGCCCGTGACCCCGATGGGCGGTGTCTGCTTTATGGTGGGCTGGGCTCTGGTGGTTGCGGCGTCCATACGACGAACTGTTGGCAGGTGAATAAGCATGAATGTCCTGTTGAACGGGGAACCGCATACTCTTTCCGGCTCCCGTACTCTGCAAGCCCTGATAGATGAGCTTGGCCTGGCCGGCAAACGGCTGGCCGTGGAGGTGAACGAAGATATCGTACCCCGCAGCCAGCATCATGATTACCGTCTGCAGGACGGTGACCGGATCGAGATTGTTCACGCCATCGGCGGTGGATGATCCCGACCCGGACGAATCCAGCTTACTACCTCAAGGATTTCAATGACAGAGCAGAACCAGACCCAACTGCCGCAAGACAAACCCCTGGAAATTGCCGGCCGGGTTTACCAGTCCGGCTTGCTGGTGGGCACCGGTAAGTACCGCGACCTGGCCGAAACCGCCGAGGCTATCGAAGCCAGCGGGGCCGAGATCGTCACGGTCGCGGTGCGTCGCACCAATATCGGCCAGAACACCGACGAGCCTAATCTGCTGGATGTTATCTCACCAGATCGCTATACGATTCTTCCCAATACTGCGGGCTGCATGAACGCCAAAGACGCGGTGCGGACCTGCAAGCTGGCTCGGGAACTGCTGGACGGCCATGATCTGGTGAAGCTGGAGATTCTGGGTGAAGACAAGACGCTTTACCCGAACATGCCCGAAACCCTGGTGGCGGCGGAAGAACTGGTCAAAGACGGCTTCCAGGTGATGGTGTACTGCTCGGATGATCCGCTGCTGGCACGGCGGCTGGAAGAGATCGGCTGTATCGCCATCATGCCCCTCGGCGCTCCGATCGGGTCCGGGCTGGGCATTCAGAACCGGTACAGTATCCGCCAGATTATCGAGAACGCGAATGTGCCGGTGCTGGTGGACGCAGGTGTGGGCACCGCGTCCGACGCTACCATCGCCATGGAGCTGGGTTGTGACGGGGTGTTGATGAACACCGCCATCGCCCAGGCCAGGGACCCGATTCGCATGGCTCGCGCCATGAAGCTGGCCATTGAGGCCGGCCGCCACGCTCACCTGGCAGGTCGTATGCCCAGACGGGCCTACGCCAGCGCTTCCTCACCCATCGACGGCACCTTTTTCTGACTTAACGACGGTACGGCGGGGCGTTCCCGCCGCTACCGGCTGTCACACTGAACCAGATCTGACCGGCGAAATCCCCCTGCCGGAATAGCCACTGCGCACAAGACTTGTACGCCCCGTACCGATAGCGTGAATGAACGACTATCCGCTGTGGAGGCATATTTATGTCAGAACAATACCCCCTTTCCCGATTTCCCGTTCCCGACGTTTCGACCCTGCCTGATGATCTGCGTACGCGGATCGAAACCCTGCAGGAAAAAATGGGCTTTATCCCGAACGTCTTTCTTGGCCACGCTCACCGCCCCAACCAACTGCGGGCCTTCCTGGCCATGCATGACGATCTGATGGAGTCTGACGAAGGCCTCAGCAGAGCTGAACGGGAAATGATTGTGGTTGCCACCAGCAGCATTAACCAGTGCCTGTACTGCACCGTTTCCCATGGCGCTTTCCTGCGCATCCGCTCCCGGCAGCCCCGGCTTTCGGATCAGATAGCGGCGAACTATCGAGAAGCGGAGATCAGTGATCGCCAGCGGGCCATGCTCGATTACGCGGTCAAGCTTGCGCAAACGCCCTGGCTGATCGGAGAAGAGGACATTCAGAAACTGGAACAGGCCGGGTTTTCCCAGGACGAAATCTGGGATATCGGTGCCATTACCGGACTGTTCGCCATGTCAAACCGGCTCGCTGCCCATACGGCGATGCGGCCGAATGATGAGTTCTACGGCATGGCACGATGAAACCAACCGGCATACCGCCGAACCAGCACCCCATGGGTGAAACTGTCCAGGAGTCCGCTATGAAAACAAGAACAAGCACCAGGATTCTTCTTTCCCTCGCACTCGCTTCCATGGTAGCGGTGTCTTCATTTGCCAACTCGCGGGAGCTCAACTTTGCGTTGGGCGCACCGCCGGGAACGCCGGCCCATCACGCGATCGGGGTTTACGCTGACGAAGTGAATGAGATCTCTCAGGGTAAAATGTCCGTCAAGGTTTTCCCCCTGTCGCTGTTGAGCTTTGCCGAAATGTCGTCCGGTATCCGGGACGGCATAGCGGATATGGGGCTGGTGTTGACCCCTTACCATGCTGGTGAATTCCCGCGGATCAACCTGCTGGCGGAGTCCTCGATGCTGCTGACCCTTGAGGAGAAGAAAGCCGCTGGCACTGAGGGGGCCATTTTCGGAATGGCGTTGTCCGAGTTCATGATGTTCCACTGCCCCGAGTGTATCGATGAATTCGAGCGACAGAATCAGGTTTATCTCGGCCACGCAGCAGGCACCACCTATGGGTTGATGTGTGATGAGCCCATTACCACGCTCGATCAGCTCAAAGGCAAGCGCGTCCGCGTCGGCGCTGGCAACTTCGCCCGCTGGTCCGAGGCGCTGGGGGCAACGCCGGTCACCATGTCGTCCAACGAGATGCGGGAGGCGCTTGCCCAGGGCATCGTCGACTGTATTGCGCTTTCGAGTCCGGAAATACAGAACTTCGGACTGGTAGATCTGGTGACGGATCTGACCATGGCCATTCCCGGTGGCGTGTTTCCATACGCTTCCTTCCAGACCAACCGGGATCTCTGGAAATCCCTCACGCCAGAACAGAGAGAGATCCTGATGCGCGCCGCCGCGGTCGGTAATGCGGCGCTCTCATGGACCTATATTGACGCGTCTGAGAAGAGCTTCGCCCTGGTCCGGGAAAAGGGCGCGCGTTTCCATGAGGCGGACGCCACTTTGAAGAACCCGACGAGAGACTTTATTGCGAACGATATGGAAACACTGGCCAGGCAGTATCGGGAGCGCTACGGACTCGAAAATGCAGAGGCCATGCTGGCGCAGTTCCGCCTCATACTCTCAGCCTGGGCCGAGCGCCTGAGCGATGTAAAGAACCAGGAAGAGCTGGCGGAGCTTTACTGGGAGCATATTTTCTCGAAGGTAGACCTGACCACCCACGGTCTCTGAACACTCATGTAATCTGGATAGGTAAGGACTGATTTATGTTATTTACGACCTCTGAAAAAGCATCCGGGTTGTTGGAGCGGGTGCAGGAGTTCATGGAGCGTGAAGTGTATCCCGTAGAAAAGCTCTACCGGGAACAGGCCAGTGGCGAGAACCGTTACCGTACTCCTGCCATCGTTCAGGAACTGAAAGCGAAAGCCCGGGCGGAGGGGCTCTGGAACCTGTTTCTGCCGGGGGATCACGGCGCCGGGCTGACCAACCTGGAATATGCGCCGCTGGCGGAAGCCATGGGCCGGGTGCTGTGGGCGTCCGAGGTGTTCAACTGTTCGGCACCGGATACCGGCAATATGGAAATCCTGTCCATGTTCGGAACGCCGGAGCAGAAAAAACAGTGGCTGGAGCCTCTGTTGGCCGGGGAAATCCGGTCGGCGTTTTCAATGACCGAGCCGGAAGTGGCATCCAGTGACGCCACCAACATCCGCTGTGAAATCCGCCGGGAAGGGGATGAGTACCTCATTAACGGCCGCAAGTGGTTCACCTCCGGCGCCATGAACGAGTCGTGCAAGTTGCTGATCGTGATGGGCAAGACCGATCCGGATAACGCGGATCGCCATCGCCAGCAGTCCATGATTCTGGTGCCGAAAGACACCCCGGGTGTGCGCATCGTGCGTGATATCACGGTGTTTGGCTACGACGAGGCCCCGGTAGGGCACCCCGAGATCATCTACGAGAACGTCCGGGTTCCTGCCACCAACATGCTGCTGGGTGAGGGGCGGGGTTTTGAAATCGCCCAGGGACGGCTTGGGCCGGGCC
>JAJUHY010000280.1 GCA_029265735.1 Marinobacter segnicrescens
CCACATCAAGGGCTGGCAACACCGGCCAGAGGCCCCAGCGTCGCGCCCTTCGGGAGCCACTGAGAGGCTTGATAGCCGCGTTGCACTGACTCGATTTGGAGCCACCAAACCTTCGTCAGCGCGCCTTGCTCTCAAGCCTCAGTGGCTCAGTAGATCAGCGAATTAACCAGACGGGACACTAGCAGGTTGGCAATGTCTGCAGCGACAGCCGTCGACGGATCCGCCGGGACAGGCCATCGACACCAATATTCAGCATGGCAGTAATCAGAATCAGGATCATCGCCTTGTCGAACTGGATATTCTGGATCGCGCTATCTATGTGAAATCCCAGCGTATAGATGCCCAGAATGCCCAGAATCGCCGTCTCCCGCATGATGATCTCCCAGCGGTAAAACAGGAACGCGAGAAAGGACGGATATACCCGTGGCACCAGCTCGTAGCCGTAACGCAGCAGGCCCCGGGGTGCGTCCGGCCGCAGGACGATGGTGCTGGAGTGCCGACCGATCAGGTGGCCGATGATTCCACCGTTATGCAGCGCGAGGGCGACGACCGCTGGCAGCATGGACGGTCCCCAGAGCTGGAGCAGGATATAGGCAAGAATATACTCCGGCGTGGAACGGGCGACGACCAGCAAGACATGGCCCCCGGTTCGTGATAACCGGTTGCCAAAGTGCCGAGACACCAGAGGAAACGCCAGCAAAGCAATAATCCCGGTGGCCACCAGGGCCACCTGGGTGAGCAGAATCGTATTCCAGATGCCCGGCAAGGCCTGGTGAATCAACAGGTCATTGAGCCAGGGCCAGAGCCCTTCAGCCTGTCCTCCACCCCGCAGGGGCGCAGGCACGATATCTTCGGTGAAAAAGCGCTTCACATTTCCCCACACGATGGGAAACCCATCACCCAGCAAGAAAGGCGCAGCGACGATATAGACGGGCAGCAGCTTCGGTCTCACCCACAAGGGGATGGTGGCAATCAGTACGTAAAACAGCACCAGCACAGCCCCGGCTTCGGAGTAGTGCCCCTGGGAAAAGGACGACTCCAGATAAAAGCCCAGGGTCGGCAGTCCGACAAAGCCGAGAATGGCACTGGAGCGAAGGCCGCACTCAAGCCGGTAAGAGGTATAGGTGCGCAGCTGCTCCCAGCGGTCCGGAATCCGGGTATAGACAAAGGCGGACAGGGCACTGACACCGGTGGGTAGTAGGTTGCGGGGTTCCGGGTCGGCCTCATCGAGAATCTCGGAATACACCTTGGCGAAAACGCCCGCGTAGGGAATGGCGATGGCCAGTACCCCGGTTAACGGGTGAAAGCCAAAAAACTGCAGAAAGATCAGCGCCCAGAAGAGTTCATGGATGGCCCGGACAAAGGCACAACCGATGCGGACCAGCCGGAAGCGGTAGATCAGCGCCA
This sequence comes from Marinobacter segnicrescens, assembly GCA_029265735.1. Lineage (GTDB taxonomy): Bacteria > Pseudomonadota > Gammaproteobacteria > Pseudomonadales > Oleiphilaceae > Marinobacter > Marinobacter segnicrescens_A. The sequence goes on from JAJUHY010000280.1 coordinate 1,408, forward strand.
ACAGAAATCCCGCAGCTGCCCCCAGCGTTACGCCGACAAAGGCAAATGCCAGCGTGCGGACCAGCGCCATTGCCAGGCCGGCTCCGGAAAAGAAATCCGGCGTGACTACCCCCATAAAGAACCGCATCAGATCCTGCCAGGGATTTGCCGTGGTGATGGCAATGTCCGCCATTGCCAGACACACCAGGGCTACCGCCAGGAAAATGAGGCTGGTCCTGGCCATGCCGGAGCGAAGCAGGGGAATGCCGGGCCCGTTCATATACCGGCGCTCACTGATACAGAGGGCGAATATCCGCCGCAGTCAGGGTTTCGGCAGGGGCATCCAGCGCGATTTCGCCGTTCCGGATGCCGACAATACGGGTGCTGTAGGTCAGGGCGAGTTCCACGTCGTGGAGGGCAATGACCGAGGTCTGGTACCGACGCCTGAGCACATCCATAACCTTATGGGCCAGGGGACCGTCCAGGGCCGAAACGGGCTCATCCGCCAATAGCATTGCTGCCTTGCGGTAGAGGGCTCGGGCTATAGCGGTACGCTGGCGCTGGCCACCGGAAAGCTGGGCAGCCGGACGCCACATGTTCTCGTCCATTTCCAGTTCCTGCAGGAGGCTCGCTATGGCCTCACGGTCCTTCCTGAACGGACGTACCAGCGTTATCAGATTGTATGCGGTATTGTGCTGCTCCAGTTGTCCCATAAAAACGTTATGGAAAACAGGCAGCGCACCCACCAGCCCCAGTTCCTGGGGAACCAGCGCGGCCTCATCCGCCGCGCGGCCGTGAATCAGGCGGAGCAGGGTGGACTTGCCGGCACCGCTCTTGCCTACCAGCGCAATGCGGTCGCCTTCAGCAATCGATAGTGACAGCGGGCCGAGTACCCGCCGGCCACCGAAGTAGCCAGCGAGCCCTTCCAGTTCCAGCGGGAAACTCATCAATTCAGCAGGCCCAGCTTCTCGGCGGTTTCCTCGATCGGGGCGTAGTCGTCGTTTGACGCGGGAATAAATCCGGAGCGGGGGAAGCGCTTCAGCAGCTCAGGGTCATCCATGTCGAGCAATGCCTGGGTGACTTTATCGGAAAATCCTTCACCGAACCGCTCGTCAACGTCGCCGCGAATGGTCCACTGGTAGTCCGGATAATGGGGCGTTTTCCAGATTACCTGTACCTTATCCGTGTTGATCGAACCATCTTCGACACCGGCTTCCCAGACCTTGTAATTTACGGCACCCACCTGATAGGTGCCCGCTTCAACCAGACGTACTGTCCGGGTGTGGTTGTCGCTGAATCCTACCCGGGAGAAAACTTCTTCCGGCGCGGCGCCATAGGCTTCGCGGAGGAAAAACTCCGGCATCAGCCGGCCAGATGTGGAGCCCTTGGCACCAAAGGTAAACGTCAGGCCTTTCAGGTCGTCCGTCAGTTCGTCCATGGGTTCCAGACCGGTGCTGGTATTGGCGATCAGGTAGCTCTGGAAGTCGGGATCTTCTTCACCCTGGGCGATAGCTTCAGAGCCTGGCACCAGGCGGCGGGCCTGAACACCGGACAGGCCACCGAACCACGCCAGCTGCACCTGATTGTTGCGGAATGCAGACACCGCCGCAGCGTAGGATTTGACCGGGACGTACCTTACTTCAACCCCCAACTGCTCTTCCAGATAATCCTCTAACGCTCCAAACCGTTCGATCAGCTGCGTTTCATCCTGATCGGGTATGGCTGTAAATACGAAGGGATCCGCAGACGCGTTAAAAGCGAAGGCAGAGAAGGCAGCAGCGAAGAAAACGAGGCCGGCGATACGTTGTCGCATGATGTCATTCCTTGAGATTCTTTTGGGATATTAGTGGTCTGTACAGGTTGCCAATGGCTATAACAGCATAGACGCTGAAACCCGCCGATGATGCACGATCAGTGACAAATTGACTACCGGGATGTGTCGTAAAATTGGATGGGCTCGAGCTCGCCGCTGCGAGGGCGGGGGAGGGGGAGCCCGGAACAG
>JAJUHY010000274.1 GCA_029265735.1 Marinobacter segnicrescens
AGTACCGGCCCGTCGGTTCCCCGTCTGGCCCAGAGGTTGTCGGTATCGCCGAAGGGCATGTTCTCCCCCACAAATCCCAGCGGCGCCAGCCGGGACATCATCAATTCCTGACAGCCGGCATCGTCTGGGGTTACTGACGGTCGACGGATCAGATCCATGGCTAATTCTACGGTGGAGGAAAGCGTCATAGAGCCTCTTGCTGTGGCGGTTGAAGACGGTATGTAGCCAATCGGTCGTTAATTGTTAGCGTGCAGTACGTCGTTCAGCTCGATAGCGCTGGCGTTGGTTTTGCACTCCACCGCTCCGGTCTGGCTGTTGCGGCGGAACAGCAGGTCTGGCTTGCCGGCCAGGTCCCGGGCCTTGATGACTTCAACGATCTCGTCGGCATCGTCCAGTAATGTCACTTTGGTGCCTGCGGTTATATAGAGGCCAGCTTCAACGGTGCAGCGGTCTCCAAGGGGGATACCGATACCGGCGTTGGCCCCCAGCAGGCAGTTTTCTCCCACGGAAATAACAATATTGCCGCCGCCGGAGAGGGTGCCCATGGTGGAACTGCTGCCGCCGAGATCGGAACCCTTGCCGATCATGACCCCTGCCGAAACCCGGCCTTCAATCATGCTGGCACCCTCGGTGCCGGCGTTGAAGTTGATAAAGCCTTCATGCATGACTGTGGTGCCTTCACCCAGATAGGCGCCCAGGCGAACCCGGGCGGTGTCTGCGATACGGACGCCAGATGGCACCACGTAATCCACCATGGGGGGGAACTTGTCCACAGATTTCACTTCCAGGGTGCGCCCTTTCAGGCGGGCCTGTAACTGACGTTCCGGCAGTTCCCGCAGATCGATCGCACCGTCTTCCGTCCAGGCAACGTTTGGCAGCAGGCTGAAAATGCCATCCAGGTTGATGCCGTTGGGCTTTACCAGGCGGTGGGAGAGCAGGTGCAGCTTCAGGTACACCTCCGGCGTGCTGCTGGCGGTATCGTCGGTTTCCAGAACGGTGATGGCCACTGAACGGTCGCTGTCCGCAGCCTTTTGCGCCAGCAGGGCCTGTGCCGTGTGACTGGTGGATCTGAGCGCCTCAGCAAAGGCTTTGAGCTGAGCCGCCGTTGCCTCGATGGCCTGGTTGCCGCCCTGGTAATCAAGGGTATGGGCAACTACTTCCAGCAGGTCGCGGTCTGGCATCAGTATTGGCTGCTGATAGAACACTTCCAGCCATTCGCCCTGATGATTCTGGCTGCCAATGCCGATTCCGAATGCGAAGCTCATCTGAAGTTCCTCTTGTCTGATCCATGCATGCTCGACCTGGCAGCCGGGCGCTGGGGTTATCTGTCAGCGGGTAAAGCGGGATACCCACTCGTCTTCGTTAAAGCCGACGCTGACCTGACTGTCGCTCTCCACAACCGGCCGTTTGATGATGGACGGGTTGTCCAGCATGATTTCCCGGGCGCTTTGCGCGTTGATGCCTTCCCGCTGTTCCTCGGGAAGCTTGCGCCAGGTGGTACCCCGTTTGTTGATCAGGGTTTCCCAGCCAAGGGCGTCTTCCCAGCGGTCCAGTATGGTGTCGTCCAGGCCGTCTTTTTTGAAGTCGTGGAATTCATAGTGGATGCCGTTCTCATCCAGCCACTTGCGGGCCTTTTTGACGGTGTCGCAGTTTTTGATGCCGTAAAGTTTCATGTACGAATCCTCTGTCTGGCCACGGAAATTACCGTGGCAAATCCATCAGTAATCCCGGACAAACCGGACAATGCGCTCTGCTGCCTCCACGCACTCTTCCACTGGCGCGACCAGGGCCATGCGCACCCGGTTTTCACCGGGGTTGTAGCCATCGATGGTGCGTGACAGGTAACGTCCCGGCAGTACGTGAACGTTTTGCCGGGCGGAAAGATCCCGGGCGAAGAGTTCATCGCTGAAGGGGGGTTCCGGCCAGAGATAAAATCCCGCGTCCGGGAAGTCGACGTTCATCACCTGTCGCAGCAGCGGCACCACCGCTTCAAACTTGGCCCGGTAGGCCGCGCGGTTCTCTTTAACGTGGTCTTCATCCTGCCATGCGGCGATGCTGGCCAGCTGACTGTGGATGGGCATGGCGCAGCCATGGTAGGTGCGGTATCTCAGAAATTCCTGCAGCAGCCGGGCGTCACCGGCCACGAAGCCAGAGCGCAGGCCGGGCAGGTTGCTGCGCTTCGACAGGCTGTGAAAGACCACGCAGCGGGCATAGTCGTCCCGGCCAATGGCGGCGCAGGTCTGCAGCAGGCCTTCCGGCGGATTGTTCTCGTCCGGGTAGAGCTCCGAGTAGCATTCGTCCGACGCTACGATGAAATCGTATTTATCCGCCAGTTCAATCACCCGGACCAGTATCTCCCGGGGAATCACTGCGCCGCTGGGGTTGCCCGGGGAGCACAGGAAGAGTATCTGGCAGTCGTTCCACACGGATGCGGGCACGGCGTCAAAGTCCGGAATAAACCCATTGTTGCCATCCGCAGGCAGGTAATGGGGCTGGGCACCGGCCAGCAGGGCGGCGCCTTCGTAGATCTGATAAAACGGATTGGGGCTGACCATGGTGGCCGGGCGTGTGGCGTCAATCGCGGCCTGTACAAACGAGAAGATGCCTTCCCGGGTGCCGTTGACCGGCACCACGTTGGCATCGGGCCGGAGCGTGCCTTCTTTCAGGTGGAAGCGCCGGGTCGCCCAGTCGGCGATGGCCTGGCGTAGCTGTGGCTTGCCGCTGGTGGTGGGGTAGTTGGCCAGGCGAGCCAGGTTGTCTGCCATCACCTGCTGGACGAACGCGGGCGCCGGGTGCTTGGGTTCGCCGATACCCAGGGAGATGGGCGCAATATCAGCTGGCGGAATCACATCGGCTTTCAGTTCAGCCAGCTTCTCAAAAGGGTAGGGGTGCAGCAGGGACAGGTTGGGGTTCATTGAATCTTATCCAGCGTGTTGCGCAGGTCTTCCTGCAGGGCGCGGCAGACGTCCGGGTCCCGGAGTGGCCAGCCGTGCTCGTCGGTGACAAAAAAGGCGTCTTCCACCCGCTCGCCCAGGGTGGCGATCTTGGCGCTCGTCAGGCGCACGCGGTGATCCAGCAATACCCGGCCCACCCGCGCCAGCAGGCCAGGGCGGTCCGGGGTAATCACTTCAATCACCGTCCGTTGACTGTAGGTGTCGTTGGACAGGGTGATTTCCGTCGGGAAGGAAAAGTGCCGCAGCCGGCGGGGTGTGCGCCGCTGGATGATCTCGGGGTAGTCGTCCGGGGCGGCCAGTTCCTGTTGCAGCCGCTTGCGAACCCGCTCCTTGCGGGCGGGGTCTTTCCCCAGGGGCTGGCCCTGATCGTCCAGCACAATGTAGGAGCTGATGGACCAGGGGCCTTTGCTGACGACGCTGATACGGGCATCGACGATGTTCAGGTTGAGCTGCTCTAAAATCGCGGTGGTGGCCGCAAACAGGGCGACCCGGTCCTTGACGTAAATAACGATGTGGGAGTAACCGTCGCTGGGCCCGCCCCGGGTGTCCCGGATCAGTACCAGGGG
>JAJUHY010000173.1 GCA_029265735.1 Marinobacter segnicrescens
CCAATGGCCTGGCTGCGGAATACGGCTTCTGGATGGGCGACGCCTTTGCCTCTGGCGGCAGCCATGGCTATGACCATAAAAAGATGGGTATTACTGCCCGGGGCGCCTGGGTTTCCGTTGAGCGTCATTTCCGGGAACTGGGCATCAACCCGTCTGAAGACACCTTCACAGTCGTCGGCATCGGCGATATGGCGGGGGACGTGTTTGGTAATGGTCTGCTCCGCTCCGACAAGGCCAAGCTGGTAGCGGCGTTTAACCATATGCATATCTTCGTCGATCCGGACCCCGATCCGGCCCGCAGTTATGCAGAGCGTAAGCGTCTGTTTGAGCTGCCACGGTCGGCCTGGTCCGACTATGACCCGTCACTGATTTCCGAAGGCGGCGGTGTGTTCAGCCGTAGCGCAAAATCGATTCCGGTCAGTCCGCAGATGAAGGAACTGCTGGATATCAGTTCGGACCACATCCCGCCCAATATGCTGATCAGCCATATTCTCAGGGCGCAAGTGGATCTGTTGTGGGTGGGTGGCATTGGTACCTACATCAAATCAGCCCAGGAGTCCCATGCGGACGTGGGGGACAAGGCCAACGACAGTGTTCGTATTAACGGCCGGGAGCTGCGCTGTCGCGTCGTGGGCGAGGGCGGCAACCTGGGTATGACCCAGCTGGCGCGGGTTGAGTATGCGCTGAATGGCGGGCATCTGAACACGGACTTCATCGATAACTCCGGCGGTGTGGATTGCTCCGACCACGAAGTGAACATGAAAATCCTGCTGAACCGGCTCGTCCATAATGGTGACCTGACAGAAAAGCAGCGCAACACCATGCTGGAAGATATGACGGACGAAGTTGCCCGGCTGGTTCTCACCAATAACTACCGTCAGACCCAGGCACTCAGTGTCGCCAGCCATGAGGTTGTCACTCGCCAGGAAGAGTACCGGCGACTGATTAATGCGCTGGAGGCTGAAGGCAAGCTCAACCGGGAGCTGGAATTCCTGCCCGACGATGAGGCTCTGGAAGACCGTAAAGCCGCCGGCCAGGGGCTGAGTCGTCCTGAGCTGGCCATTCTTATGGCCTACGTCAAGGCCGACCTGAAACAGACCCTGATCGATTCCGATCTGCCGGACGATCCGTTGCTGATTCCGGAGATGTACAAGGTTTTCCCCAAACAAATGGTTGAGGCCTTCCAGGGACGTCTTGAAGAGCACCAGCTGCGGCGGGAAATCATTGCCACCCAGGTTGCCAACGATATGGTCAACCATATGGGCATCACTTTTGTGAACCGGCTGCGGCAGTCCACGGGAGCTGATGCAGGGGCCATCGCACGGGCGTGGATTATTGCCCGGGATGTATTCCGCCTTGAACACTGGCGGGGCAAAATCGAAGGTTTGGACTTCAAGGTGCCTGCCCAGCTGCAGATCAATCTGATGAACGATCTGATGCGGCTGATACGCCGGGCGGTCCGCTGGCTGCTGCGTAACCGCCGCAGTGAGCTGAACATCCAGGCTAATCTGGACAGGTTTACGGACAGCATTGTGGCCGTTTCGTCCAGTCTGGCGGATTACCTTGGGGCAGCCGCCAGCGCCGAGTGGAAGAAAGGTTTCGAAGAACTGGAGCAACAGGGCGTACCGGCCGACCTGGCCGCCATGGCCGCCGGCAGCTCTTACCTCTATTCCGCGCTTGGCATTATCGAGGTCCATGAAGGCGCAGGTGCTCCGCTGAAAACAGTGGCCAACCTGTACTTCAGCCTCGGTGAGCGGCTGGATCTGGGCTGGTTTGCTGCCGCGATCGCAGAACTCCGGCCCGAGTCTCACTGGCAAACCATGGCCCGGGAGAGTTTCCGGGAAGATCTGGACTGGCAGCAGCGGTCACTCACCGCTGGCGTACTGAGACTGGCAGAAGGCCAGGGGCAGGTGGATGAGGCACTGGAAACCTGGATGACCCAGCACGAAAGCCTGATTCGCCGCTGGCAGACCATGCTGGCGGAGCTCAAGAGCACACGGCAGCCGGAATACGCCATGTTCTCCGTGGCACTGCGGGAACTGCTGGACCTGGCTCAGAGCAGCATGCACGCACCTCTGGCGGACTGATGTAAGCGCACCGGTGATGTCCTGATCCCGGCGCAGGCGCTATGGCAGGTGTTGCGCTTGCGTCGGGAATGCCGTTCAATTCGCCTCACTGAAATCATGGCTGAGGAAAAAGATGACGGCTCGAAAGGCTTCCAACCGGGACCAGAACGGCGGACGTAACGCCCTGGCAGCGCTCGCGCGAAATGGCGAGCTGTTCAGAGGGCGTGTCGGCCTGCTGGGCCTTCCCATCGCAGAACTGCCGGAAGTACCTCTCGGAGCGTCACCCCTGGTGATCACCGAACACGCGGGCCTGGCGACCGCCCTGGAACAGCGGAGCGACTGCCAGGTCCGATTCGGTTATCAGATGACAGCGGGTGATCAGCGCACAGTCGATACCCTCGTTATTTTTGTTCCCAAAGCCCGGGAAGCGCTGGACATGCAACTGGCGCTGGCCCGCTTTCTGCTGGCCGAAAACGGCCAGGTGTTACTGGTGGGAGAGAAGCGGGAAGGCATCGCTGGAGCCGCCCGTCAGCTCCAGGCGCTGGCGCCGGACACCCGTAAAGTCGATAGCGCCCGCCATTGCCAGGTCTGGGTTGCGGGACTGGCCGCCACCGAGACACCGTTTGAGCCGGAGCAATGGCTCCGCTGGCACGAGGTTGAGTGCGCCGGTACGCGCATTTCCGTCGCCGGTATGCCCGGTATCTTCAGTGACGGCCGTCTTGATGAAGGTACTGCCCGTTTACTTGAGAGTCTGGCAGAAACCCCTGTTCAGGGTCCGGTGCTGGATTTTGCCTGTGGTGCCGGTGTCATCGGCGCCTGGCTTCAGGCCCATAGCCCCAATACCGGTCCGATAGACGGTATCGATGTTCAGGCTCAGGCAGTGTTCTGCGCCCATCACACCTACCAGCGCAACCAGGCCAGCGGGCGGATACTGGCAAGTGATAGTCTGCCCGGAGAGCTGGGCCGTTATCAGACGATAGTCACCAACCCGCCGTTTCACAGCGGGGTACATACCGATACTTCCATGACCGAGGCCTTTCTGAGCCAGGTCAAGCAGCACCTTGAACCCGGCGGCGAGCTCCGGTTGGTGGCCAACCGCTTCCTGCCGTACCGGGAGCTGATCGAAGCGCAGATTGGTGAGTGCAACCTGCTGTTTCAGGATTCCCGTTTTACGGTCTATCAGGCCTTCCGTGGCAAACCGGGACGGAGGCGGACAAGGTGAGTGAGCAGGAGTCCGGCAGCACCCGGTTCGTAGCCGGTGATGTCGCCCTGGATCTGCAACGACCCCACCGGGGCGGACGCAGCTTGCGGGCCTGGGATGCGGCTGACGAGCAGCTAGTCACCGAAGCCATGGCCCGCCTTGAGCCGGGGCAGCGGGTTGCCGTTGTGGATGACAGCTTTGGTGCCCTGGCGCTGGGCCTCGCCCGGTTCCAGCCGGATATTATCAGCGACAGCGCGGCGCTGGCGGAGAGGCTGGCGCTAAATGCGGAACGAAACGGCATGCCCTGTTTCCCGGTGTCGGGCTGGCATGACTGTCTGCCGTCTGGTCCTGGCTCTGCCGAACCCGGGCCTCCCTTATACGACGCGGTGATCCTCAAGGTACCACGCCAGCTGGACTACCTGGCGTTCCTGCTGCGCTGGTGTAATCAGGTGCTCCGCCCCGGAGGGCTGATTCTCACTGGCGGCATGATCAAGCATCTGCCGGAACAGGCAGTGCGGGTGTATCAGGAACTGGTGGAGACCGAGGCGGTATTGCCGGCCCGTAAAAAGGCGCGGCTGGTTCTGTGCCGACGGGGTAACCCAACCCTGGCGGGCTGGCAACGGTTATGGCTCGGCTATACCGTGGCAGGGCTGCCCGCACCCGTACAGGGGCTGCCGGCCGTCTTTGCCCGGGAGCGACTTGACCCGGGCAGCGGGGAATTATTGCCGTTCATCCGCCGTCAGGTGGCCAGCCTGCCGCAGCAAGCTCCGGTGCTGGATCTGGCCTGTGGCAACGGGTTGCTGGGCATCACGGCCCTTGCGCAACGACCGGACCTGCGGCTTTGTTTTACGGATATCTCATCCCAGGCAGTAATCAGCGCCCGGCAAAATCTGATGAGGGCAGGTCTTGCAGCCGATGACCATTCAGACCAGGTTTTTCATGCTGACGGAGTGCCCGAGCAGACCGGGCCTTTCCGGATGATCCTGCTGAACCCGCCATTCCACGAGGGCGGCACAGTAGGGGACCATATTGCCCTGAGGCTGTTCGCCCAGGCAGCCCGCAGCCTTACCGCCGATGGCGTGATGCTGATGGTAGGCAACCGTCACCTCGGTTATCACCGCAGCCTGCGCAGCTATTTTCATGAGGTGGAACAGCTCCACGGGTCGCCCCGGTTTGTGGTGTTCCGGGGCGCCCGGCCGCGACTCCCGGCTTCCCGGGGTTAAGATCAAGGGCGAGGGCGGTCGTAACCCATTCTGGCAAGGGTATCGACAATGGTCTGGGTCTGGCTGTCCACCTCAATATTGACTCGATCGCCTTCCCGAAGGTTGGCGAAGGTGGTGGCCCTCAGAGTCTCGGGAATCAGGTGGACGTTGAATTGATTGCCGGACACGTCACCGATGGTCAGACTGGCGCCATTGATGGCGATGAAGCCCTTCGGGAACAGATATTTCTGCCATTCCTCCGGCACTTCGAAGGTGAGCGTGCAATTGTTTTCCGGTGTTTCACGACGGACGACCTGAGCCGTACAGTGGATATGGCCGGACAGCAGGTGCCCGCCAATTTCGTCGCCAATCCGGGCCGCCCGCTCGAAGTTCACCCGGCTGCCCTGAACCAGGTCGCCCAGGGTCGTCAGCCTGAGGGTTTCCTGCATGGCATC
>JAJUHY010000340.1 GCA_029265735.1 Marinobacter segnicrescens
ATCGGCCTGGGCGAGCAGGTTACAGGTCTGACGGGCGACTACCCGCACCAGGTCAAAGTTTTCCCAGTTCAGTTCAACCCGGGTGTTAGGGTGACCGACCAGAGTGATGCCGTAGAGCTCATTACCCAGGTACATGGGAATCAGCAGCCAGCCGTGGCGGAACTTGAGGATAGGGTCGGGGATTTCCAGCAGGTTGTAGTGCACCGGGTCGTTGCGATATTCGTCCAGGTCAATAATCCATTCCCGGTCATGGAAAAACTGGGCAAGCTCGCAGTTGCCATCAACACTGGTAAACCGGGGCTGATCCATATTGACCACACTCTGCAGCAGGAAGTTGCCGTCCTCATCCCGCACCCAGAGAGCCCCTGATGTGCTTTCCACCAGTCCGGCCATTATGCGGATAATGCGAACGGGCAGCGGCGGGTGGTCGCTGAGGTCAGCCAGTTCCCGGGTCAGTTTGAGCCATTCTTCCCGGTAGTCGTATTTGTAATCGAAAAAGTTCTGGCTGATAAACACCATCAGCCGGGCCCGGAAACGCCGGGAGGTGAGCAGCAGCCCCAGGAACGAAAGGGCGACGGTGATGAACAGAATCTGCAGCGCGTCGCCCCAGTCTCCCCCGAGCACCCGGACGTAATAGCCGCCGGCGGCCGCAAACAGCAGGTAGATACCGGCAAACACCAGCGCGCTGACGTGGAACATGGCATTGCGGGAAAGCTGGAACTCCACCGGCTGCTTGCGGGTGTTCATCATGGTGATACCCAGCAGCGGCACAATCATGGCGTTGACAATGCCCCGGGCATCCCAGAAACCGGCGGAAATCTGGCCGAACAGCAGCGCGTCGGTGTACATGAAGAAGTCGTAGGCGAACAGGGTCAGGATGCCGATGCACAGATAGCGGATGCTGGACCGGCTCGACTGCAGAGAGTTGCGCCAGATCTGTTCCACCAGGCAAATGCCCAGCAGTGACAAGGCAATCTGACCTACCAGCTTAAGTTTGCCGCTCACCAGCGGGAAGGAAAGCAGACTCTCCAGCGCCGCCAGGGTGAAAAGTACAAAGATCACGGAGAAGGTCAGGAACCCGAGCAATCGACGGGTCCGGCCAGCTGCGAGGACCTGTCGGTCCGCTGACCGCAGCAGGGCCAGCAGCACCATGACCCAGCCGGCGTCCCGCAGCAGTTCCAGCAGATAACGGGTGATAAATGAGGGTTCGCCCCAGAGCTGCTGACTGACCAGCGAGCTGGCCCAGAGCGTGGACAGCGCCGCAGACAGCAGCAGCATGCGATCGGAGGTCCGGCGTAGATACCGGGTCAGGATCAGCCCGCCGAGCAGCAGAAATGCCAGCGTGGCCGCTGAATGACTGATTATCCCGAATTCATTGAACATCAACTACACATCCTGTGTTCAGTTACTCACCGGTTCGTGGAAGCCCCGGCGACGGCTTTTTCGGTAAAAACGGAAGATCTCACCCAGTGGCTGGCGGGGATGGAAACCGAAATCCTGCGCAAACCTTTGCCCGTTGATAATGATAGGGTATCGCAAAACATCCATCAGGTAGGGTGGAAAGTGTCGCATATTGAGCAGTTTCAGCAGGGTTCGGGGCAGAACTGGCGGTAATGACGGCACCGGCAGGCGAGTGCTTCCGCTCAGCACCAGAGCCCGCTGATAGGCGACCCAGTCGTCCGGCGCCACGTTGTAGATGCCGCGGTGAGGCTGGTGCCAACATCGGATCACGGCATCTGCCATGTCATCAATATGGATAAACTGCATCATGGGCGAGAACCCGGCCAGCACCGGCGCCCAGGGAGCGGACAGCAGTGTACTCATGGTATTTCTTACCCCGGGCCCGACAATATGGCAGGGCCGCAGCACGGTCAGCTCGAGATGGGGGTAACGCCACAGGTAGGTGCTGTACAGGCTCTCCAGCTCCATCAGGGCAGGGGGCAGCGCCGACAGTTTCGGGGGCGTGGTCTCGTCAATGGGGACCGGATTGGTTGGGCTCGGGCCATAGACAAGGTGGGTCGACAGCACAATCATCCGGCTGACATTGTGGGCAAGACTGAGGTCCAGCAGTTTACGGGTGCCCTGGGCATGGGCGCGGAAGCGGTCCGGGCCATAATCTGGCCGGTTCATGGCGCGGCCCAGATGAAGGATTCCGTCGAAACGATACTGGCGGAAAAGATCGTCAAACCCTGGCTGGTTTATATCGAGGCAGTAAGCGGAAACCCCATCGCCAAACTGGAGCTGCTCCTTGAAATCCACCGCAACCACATTGCAGGAATCTTTCAGTTGCAGAATTACCTTGCGGGCGAGGGTGCCGGCAGCGCCAGTCACCAGCAGCCG
>JAJUHY010000038.1 GCA_029265735.1 Marinobacter segnicrescens
CTGAAACCTTTGCACCGGTCGCAATGACGCTGGGGCTGGTGGGCATTATCTATGGCGCGGTACTGGCCTGCGGCCAACAGGACATCAAGCGCCTGATTGCCTACACCAGTATCTCCCATATGGGCTTTGTGCTGATTGCCCTCTATTCCGGCTCGGAGCTGGCCCTTCAGGGGGCGATCGTGCTGATGGTGGCCCACGCCTTCTCCAGTGCCGGTCTGTTTATTCTCAGCGGCCAACTGTATGAACGCATCCATACAAGGGATATGCGAACCATGGGGGGCTTGTGGAGCCGGATACCGGTGTTGCCCGCCTTTACCCTGTGTTTTGTCGCCGCGTCCCTGGGCATGCCGGCCACCGCCAACTTTGTCGGCGAGTTTATGGTGCTGTTTGGCATCTTTGCGGAGACACCGGTAGTCGCAGCCATTGCCTGCATCGGGCTGGTGCTGGCCGCCATTTATTCCCTGCTGCTGATGCAGCGGGTGCACTACGGCCCGGTCTTCCGGACCGGCGCACTGCCCGGTCCGGATAGGAGGGAATACAGCATCATGCTGACCCTGGTGGTACTGACCATTGCAGTAGGTATCTATCCACAACCGTTACTGGATACGACGGCAGCGGTGGTTGCGCCGGTGGCGGAGCTGTTCACTGATAATCCCGGGCTGGCGGTTCAGGCAACGGAGGCACCAGGATGGTAACGCTTCCAGGCCTGCAGGCGCTGCTGCCAATGATCCTCTGTGCTGCTACGGCAATAGTGGTGATGCTGGGTATCAGCTGGAAACGGCATCACGGGAGCACAGCGGTCCTGACGGCAAGCGGCCTGGTGCTGGCGCTGTCAAGTATCCCTCTGGCCGCCAGCGCACTGTCATCACCTCCGCTGCTGACCATGGACGGCCTGGCGCTTATGGGCACCGTGCTGGTGCTGCTGGCGGCGTTAGTGACCGTAGCCCTGAGCCATCACTATCTCACCGGCTATATCGGTCCCAGGGAAGAGTTTTATCTGCTGCTGCTCTGTTCGGTAACCGGTGCTCTGGGCCTGGTGGCCAGCACTCATCTGGCGACGCTGTTTATCAGCCTGGAACTGCTGTCCATGCCGTTATACGGCATGCTGGCCTACAGTTTCCGGGCGGGGCAGTCGCTGGAAGCGGGCATCAAATATCTGATTCTGTCGGCCGCAGCCTCCGCTTTGTTGCTATTCGGCATGGCACTGATCTATGCCCGTACCGGAAGCATGGATCTGGCTACTCTGGCTGCAGGGTTGGCGGGTCCGGATATCTGGATCCTTGCTGGCGCCGTACTGATGATTGCCGGGCTGGGCTTCAAGCTGTCGGTTGTTCCCTTTCATTTGTGGACGCCCGATGTGTATCAGGGCGGGCCGGCGCCTGCGTCCACCTTCCTGGCGACGGTCAGCAAACTGGCCGTGTTCGTGGTCTTCCTGCGTCTGGTTGCGGTCGCACCGGTCTTTGACGGTGAGTGGCTGCGCAGTCTACTGGTCGTCCTGGCACTGATCACCATGTTGGGAGGCAACCTGCTGGCGCTGTTCCAGGGCAATCTCAAGAGACTGCTCGGATATTCGTCAATCGCTCATTTTGGTTACCTGATGGTCGCTCTCGTGGTCGGCGGCCCGCTTGCCATGGAAACTGCCGGCGTGTATCTGGTCACCTACCTGGTCACTACCCTTGCTGCCTTTGGTGTGGTTACCCAGGTATCAAGTCCATTCGGGGGCGAGGACGCGGCCGGTCTGCACCACTATCGCGGTCTGTTCTGGCGGCGACCGTGGCTGTCTGCGGTGATGACGGTAAGTTTTCTTTCACTGGCGGGCATTCCACTGACAGCCGGGTTTATCGGCAAGTTCTATGTGATTGCTCTGGGGGTTGCCAATGCCCAGTGGTGGCTGGTCGGCGGTATCGTGGCAGGAAGCGCCATCGGACTCTTCTATTACCTGCGAGTGATGGTCACGCTCTATATGCCGGAGCCTGGTATGCGTCGGCGGGACGCCATGAACGACTGGGGCAACCGGGCAGGAGGCCTGGCCCTGATGGTGGTTGCCCTGTTAATTCTGGTGATCGGGGTTTATCCTGCGCCAGTGATTGACTGGGCCGCCGGCTTGGCCTGGGTTTAAACAACCCACCTCGTGTTATCATCGTTTCATCCTTGCAAGACACAGCGGATTAAACCATGACCGAACAGCCCAGACAGATCCCCGACCACAAGCCCCGCCCCTGGGTGGACCTGCTGGTCAGCATCATCATTCCTTCTGTAATCCTGATGAAGCTCAGCGGTGACGAATACCTGGGCAACACCTGGGCGCTGCTGATCGGCCTGGCTTTCCCGTTGGGCTGGGGTCTGTTCGAGCTCATCAAATACCGCAAGAAGAACTTTATCGCCGTCCTCGGTGTCATCAGTGTAGGTCTGACCGGGGGCATCGGTCTGATGGAGCTTAACGCGCGCTGGCTGGCGGTCAAGGAGGCCGCTGTACCCCTGGTTATTGGCCTTGCGGTGCTCGTCTCCACCCGCACCAAATACCCTTTAGTCCGCACGCTTCTGTATAACCCCAACGTGCTGAACGTGGACAAAATCCAGCAATCCCTGGAGGAAAGAGGCTGCGAGGATGAGTTTGAAAACCGGCTGACGAAGGCGAGCTATTTCTTTGCAGGAACCTTTCTCTTTTCCGCCATCATGAACTACATTCTGGCCCGCTGGATTGTCACCAGCCCCTCCGGTACCCAGGCATTCAACGAAGAACTGGGGCGGATGACCCTGGTGAGCTATCCGATGATTGCGATTCCTTCAATGATCATGATGATGGCCATCTTTTTCTACCTCTGGCGTACGATTCGCCGACTGACCGGCCATACCCTGGAGGAAGTCATTGCCACCGCTGCCGACGGTCGTAACAGCGAAAATTCTTGAGCCTGCTAGAATCAGCTGACTGCAGTACTGATCTACGCACACAAACTCCAGTCCGCTGACGACCGGGTTGGGGCCTCTAACGTCTATAGAAAAAAATTTATCGACCACTTCATTGATTATTTCGAACGCCCGCTTTATTTTTTATTGAATAACAAATAAAAAAATCTGTCATACCACAACGGCTTCGACAAAGCCGTACAAACCTGCGAACGCTGCCTCGGCAGGTGCTGTATGCCTGTCGTATACTGCCCGATTCGCAAGCAGGCGAGCACGATATGATCAAGGATTTTGAAGCATTCAAGGCAGAACTCAGTCTCTCGAAAGAAGAAATCTGTCGGGAACTGTATCAGGAAAATACGGACAAGATCCGCATCAAAAAAGAGACAACCGCGACCCGGAACCTGGCTCGCATCATTGACTCCACCTTACGGCTGGCCAACTCCAAGGGCTTCCATGCAATGACATTGCGGGACCTGTGCGCAGACTCCGGTTTAAGCATGGGCGGGCTCTATGCCTATATCCGTAACAAGGACGATCTGATTCACCTTATCCAGAGCCACGGCTTCAAACTGACCCGGCGCACCCTTCTGCAATATATTGCAGATATCCACGATCCCGTGGAAAAACTCTCTCAGGCTATTCGTGCCCACGTATTTCTGAGCGAACTGATTCGCCCGTGGTTCTTCTTTTCCTATATGGAAGCGAAGAGACTTCCTCCTGTGTAAAAACAGAATGCCATAGCCACCGAGCGGGAAATCGAGACCATCTTCTACGACATCATTACCGAAGGAATCGAGGAAGGAGTCTTCCGTCAGATTCAGGCGCGGCTATTATCATCCCTGATAAAAGCCATGATGCAGGACTGGTACCTGAAAAGACGCAAGTATCGGGACCAGGGGGTATCCGTGGAGCAGTTTGCGGACCAGATCTGTGTGCTGCTGCAAGCTTACCTGTTGCCGGGTGGAGTCGGGCAGACAATGGTAGCTGGTGAACGGACTGCTTCGGCAGACTCTGCTTCCTGACAAGATTCTTCCATAAAAAAGGCCCCGGAATTGTTCGTTCCGAGGCCTTTTGCGTTCAAGTTGGCGATCACACGTCCAGGTTATGCACTGCCAACGCATTGGTCTGAATAAACTCCCTGCGGGGTTCCACATCATCACCCATCAACGTGGTAAAGATCTGGTCTGCCGCAATGGCGTCTTCGATGGTGACCTTCATCATGCGTCGTGAATCCGGGTCCATGGTGGTTTCCCACAACTGTTCCGGGTTCATCTCACCCAGCCCCTTGTAGCGCTGGATACTCAGGCCCCTCTGGGCTTCCTTCATCAGCCACTGTAACGCGCCCTCGAAGCTGAGTATGGCCTGCTTGCGCTCGCCACGCTGGATGAATGCGCCTTCCTCAATCAGGCCGTCCAGGGTTTCCCCGAGCCGGGCAATGGCCTTGTAAGACGCGGAGTCGAAGAAGTCCTGGTTAAACACATGGGTGTACGGAATTCCGTGAACGAATACATCCACCCGCGGCAGATAGAGATTGCGTTCCTCGTCCTTCTCCACCGAGAAGGTGTACTTGGTGCCGGTGCGCCGATCCAGATCAAGGCCTTCGCCAAGACGGTTTACCCACTGGCTGACGGTTTCCTCTGAGGCCAGGTCTTCCGGGGCAAGGGTAGAGTTATTGATCATCTGCCGCAGCACCATTTCCGGATAGGCCCGGGCGAGACGCTCGATCATGGTCATGACCGCCTGATAATCCTTGACCATGGTCTCAAGTGCCGACTCCTTGATGGGCGGAGCTTCCGGATTCACAGACAGCTGTGCGCCTTCCAGAGCCGTCTGGGTGAGATAGGCTTCCATCGCACGCTCATCTTTCAGGTACTGCTCCTGCTTGCCACGCTTGACCTTATAGAGAGGTGGCATCGCAATAAAGACGTGGCCCCGCTCGATGATTTCCCGCATCTGGCGGAAAAAGAACGTCAGTAGCAGGGTGCGGATATGGGAACCGTCCACGTCCGCGTCCGTCATGATGATGATGGAGTGGTACCGCAGCTTATCCGGATCGAACTCTTCGCGGCCAATGCCACAGCCCAGGGCCGTGATCAGTGTACCCACTTCCGCGGATGACAGCATCTTGTCAAACCGGGCTTTCTCCACGTTCAGGATCTTACCCTTCAGGGGCAGAATAGCCTGGGTACGGCGCTCGCGGCCCTGTTTGGCAGAGCCACCGGCCGAGTCACCTTCCACAATGAACAGTTCTGACAGCGCCGGGTCTTTTTCCTGACAGTCCGCCAGTTTTCCTGGCAGACCAGCGATGTCCAGAGCACCCTTTCGACGGGTCATATCCCGGGCTTTTCTCGCAGCTTCCCGGGCGCGGGCAGCCTCAATCATCTTGTTTACGATGATTCTTGCCTCGGAGGGCTGTTCCTGGAGGTACTCGGAAAAGCTCTGATAAAGCTCCTGTTCAACCGCCGTTTTTACTTCGGAAGACACCAGCTTGTCTTTGGTCTGGGAGGAAAACTTCGGGTCTGGCACCTTAACGCTGACAATGGCAGTCAGACCTTCACGGGCATCATCACCCGAAGTGTTTACCTTGGCTTTTTTCCCCAGGCCCTCCTGCTCACTATAGTTATTGAGGGAGCGGGTGAGAGCGGCCCGGAAACCGGCCAGGTGAGTACCACCATCCCGTTGGGGGATGTTATTGGTAAAGGTATAGATGTTTTCCTGGAAGGCGTCGTTCCACTGCATCGCAACTTCTACCACGATGCCGTCTTCCCGCTCTTTGGTGAAATGGAAGACCCGGTTGAGGGGCGTCTTGTTCTGATTCAGGTGTTCCACGAACGCCCGCAGCCCACCCTCATACTCGAAGATTTCCTCTTTTCCGGTCCGCTCATCTTGCAGACGAATCCGTACGCCGCTGTTCAGGAAAGCCAGTTCACGAAGGCGCTTAGCCAGGATGTCGTAGTGGAACTCGATACTGGTGAACGTATCTGGCGACGGAATGAAATGGACTTCAGTACCGCTGCGATCGGTCTCACCGACTGCAGTGAGGGGGCCATTGGGCACACCATGGCTGTACACCTGCTCATGGACCTTGTTGGCCCGGCGAATGGTGAGCTTGAGCCTGGAGGACAGGGCGTTCACAACAGAGACCCCAACACCATGAAGTCCGCCGGAAACCTTGTAGGAGTTGTCATCAAACTTACCGCCGGCATGGAGCACGGTCATTATGACCTGAGCGGCGGAGACGCCTTCCTCCTCGTGGATATCTACCGGAATACCACGGCCGTTGTCGCGAACCGTTACTGACTCATCCGCATGAATGACGACTCCGATCTCCGAGCAGTAGCCTGCAAGTGCTTCGTCAATGGAGTTATCCACCAGTTCGAACACCATATGGTGAAGGCCGGTGCCATCGTCGGTGTCGCCGATGTACATACCGGGACGTTTACGCACCGCATCCAGGCCTTTTAACACCTTGATACTGGAGGAGTTATAACTTTGTTCACTCATTCGGACGCTCCTGAAGCGCTGGTTTATTCTTCCGTTAACCGGCCATGTTCCACGTGGAACATCTTAAAATCAGACGGTGGGTTCTCCCATAAAAGGGAAGGCTCCGGTCGTTCAATCGCGGTCATAAAAATCTGACTGCCAAGATCATTGAGCTTCTCTGCCAGAAGTCGACGATTGGCCAGATCCAGCTCGGCATTAATATCATCGAGCAGGAAGGTCACCTGTTTACCGTAATTTGCCAACACCTGACCTTGTGCAAGCTTCATCAGGATGACCAGCGTTTTCTGTTGCCCTCGGGAGAAGGTATCCGACACCCCGCGGCCCTGATAGCGAAGCCGGACGTCAGCCCGATTCGGGCCATAAAGCGTGTGGCCTACCTTTCGTTCCTGATCACGATGTTCCCGCAGCGTGTTGGCGAGCCCCTTTTTACGGTCCCAGCCCGGGTAGTAGTCTACCTTGAGGACATTGCTCCACTCACTGTGGACTTCTTCCAGAACAGAACGGAATACCTCCGCGAATTCCGAGAAGACGGATTCGCGTAAGGCGTCGACTTGTTGGGCAAGTTCTACAAATTGCCGGTCCCATACGTCTAACTGCTGGTCATCTATTGTACCACTTCTGAGGATCTGATTCCGCTGGGAGATGCTTCGCTGACACTGCTGCCAAATTCCACCGAAGGAATGTTCCACGTGGAACACCAGCCAGTCTAGGAACTGCCTTCTTTTACCAGGCCCGCCGGCAACAACGTCGAAAACGCCAGGATCAATGACGGAAACCGGAAACAGCGATGCCAGGACAGAAAGGCTGTAGACATTCTCTCCGTCCACCCGCAAGCGGGTTTCCCGGGACTGAACATCCCTGGAGAACCCAAGCCGGATCGGCATTGAAGCGGCACTTGAGGAGCGGGCCTCCGCGCCGGTAACCTGTCCAAAGATGACGAATTGTTGTTGCCCCTGCTGGCACACAACCTGGTGTCGGCTCTGGCGAAATGAACGCCCCAGACCCAGATAGGCAATGGCTTCCAGCAGACTGGTCTTGCCACTGCCGTTCGCGCCATAAATGAGATTCACTGAAGGGGAGAAGTTCAGTCGGTCAGTGACAAGGTTGCGGAAGTTCTCCGTGCCAAGAGTCAGCAGTGCCATTAGTGCAGCAACGTCAGCCGTTCATCCACAAACATATCCATGCCCGGAGCCAGCAGGTGGACGTAACGATCAAAGTAGAGGAACTGTTTCAGTAACAACGCAAATTCCCTTGGAAAATGCAGCCCGTGAAGTTCACCAATCCGGACCACTTCCATCAGCAATGCGTTCACTTCATCTTCCGCATCCCGGCGGCCATTCCCGTACTGGTTCATGGACTCCATTCGACTGTACAGCTGGCGCAAATCTTCGGCCAAGGCGCGGGTGTTAACCACCTGCCGGGTTATGCCGATACCCAGCATGGCCTCCGCCATGCTGTCAAAATTACCAGCACTCATGGCGGACATCAGCTGGAACACCGCCTGCCAGGTCTCTGGTCGGATACGACCGACAATACCGAAATCAATAAACCCGACACGCCCGTCCCCGAGCACCAGCAGGTTGCCGGCGTGGACATCCGCGTGGAAAAACTCACATTGAGTGAGACTAGAGAACCAGGTATTCATGGCCGCGATCAGGGTTGCTTCCGGGTCCGGCGTTACCCGGCGCAGGGACTCAAGATTCGTCAACGGCACACCATGGAAGCGCTCCATGGTAAGCACTCGCCGGGTACTGCAGTGATGGTAAACCGTGGGGACCGTTGCCACCTGGTTATCGGTCTTCTCCAGAAAACGGCGAAAGGTTTCCAGATTCTGCGCCTCCTGAATGAAATCGCATTCTTCAATCATTGTGCTGCGAATTTCATCCACGATGCCGGAGATCGAGGTCCACGACAACCTGGGAGCCAGAGTCTCCAGTACACGCGCAGCCAGATACAGCCCGTTCAGATCGGTGCGAAGCACGGTCTCCACACCTGGTTTCTGAACCTTGATTACAACATCTTCGCCGGTTACAAGGGTCGCGCCATGAACCTGAGCAATGGACGCGGACGCCAGGGGCACCGGATCTATTCGCTGATAGATTTCTTCCAGCGGCCGGCCCAACTCCTCACGTAAAACCCGACGAATCACCTTGTAGGGAATGCGCGGGGTCTGATCAAGACAATGCTGGAACTCTTCCACATATTCCTGAGGGAAGAAGGTAGGGGAGGAGGCGATAAACTGACCCAGCTTGATATAGGTCGCGCCGAGGGATTCAAAGGTTTCCCGCAACAATTGTGGGGCAGGGGGACGGTGGCCGAGCGCCCAGCCGATGCCAGTCTTTCCGAGTATCCGCACGGTTTGCCCGATGCGAAGCGCCCCCTGAATACCCTGTGCTACGGTGGAACTGGTCATCGCTATTCACCTGCTCACCCATGAACTGTGCGGGCGGCGATCCTAAATGCTATGGCCGCGATCAGGACACACCGACAGCTAGCCAGCCTATTCCCGGCCGGCTGCTGCCGAGCCCTGATCTCAGAGGCGCATGGGCATGACGACGTAAAGACTTCGAGAATCCGTGTCGGACTCGATCAAGGCACTGCTGTTCGGGTTAGACAGCGTTAACCGGACCTGGTCGTCGCTCAGCGCGTTCATGACGTCTACCAGATAGCCGACGTTGAAGCCGATCTGCAACGGTTCACCCTGATACTCAACAGCCAAAGCATCTTCGGCCTGCTCCTGATCCGGGTTGTTGGCAAAGACTTCCAGCTTATCCGCAGACAGATGCAGGCGCACGCCGCGAATATTTTCATGGGACAGGATTCCGGCCCGCTGGAGAGTGTTCTTGAGGGTTGTCCGGTCCGCCAGGACCACCTTGTCTCCGCCCCTGGGGATAACCCGGGTGTAATCCGGGAACTTGCCCTCAATAAGTTTAGATGTGAACGTGTAGCTTCCTATCGTTACCCGAAGGTGATTATCGCCAATCACCAGGGTGGCAGGAGTATCTGCATCCTCCAGCAGCCGCGCCAGTTCAAGCACCCCTTTCCTCGGCACGATCACCTGCCGTTCTTCGGTGACACTGGTGGCCATATCAAAATGGGCCATCGCCAGACGGTGTCCGTCGGTAGCAACCGTGCGCAGAAACGCCGGTGCTACCTCCAGCAGCAGCCCATTCAGGTAGTAACGCACGTCCTGCTGAGCCATGGCGAAAGCCGTGGCCTCCAGCATACGGCCGAGTTCCTTCTGGGGTACGTCCAGACGGATACTGGCTTCCTCGTCCTCAACATTCGGAAAATGCTGGGCCGGCAGGGTAGAAAGCGTGAAATGACTGGCACCGCAACGCAGGTGAAGCCGGTCGCCTTCCAGGGCCAGCTCAATGGCGGCTTCTTCGCCCAGCGCTCGACAGATGTCGGCCAGCTTGCGGGCCGGAACAGTAATGGCGCCTGGCTGGTCAACGTGCACCGGTGAAACCCTGGCCACAAGTTCGACTTCCATATTGGTGCCGGTCAACGTCAGATGGTTGTCCTCGGCCACCAACAGAACGTTGGAAAGCACTGGCATGGTCTGCTTGCGCTCTACCACACCGGCAATGGACTGAAGCGGCGTGAGCAGAGCCTCTCGGCTGATGGTCAGTTTCATGTCACTCAACGTTCCTGTGGCTGTTTTCCGATCTCACTGTTGGCGTCAGCTTGTCAGCAGACGCATGAAATTCTGATAGTCTTCGCGGATGCCCGGATCCGTTTCCTGCAACTCGACTATTTTCTTGCAGGCGTGAAGCACGGTTGTGTGATCCCGTCCACCA
>JAJUHY010000027.1 GCA_029265735.1 Marinobacter segnicrescens
ATGGCCATGGTCAGTTTGCGTTTGACCATTCGTTTGATATCGAGATGATACCGGACCAGCTTGTTGTCTGGCAGCACCTGGCCGAAGAATTTGACTTCGCCGGCGCCCAGCGCACGGCCCTTACCCTGGCCACCGGACCAGGCGAGGAAAAAGCCGACCAGCTGCCACATGGCATCAAGCCCCAGGCACCCTGGCATAACCGGGTCGCCCTGGAAGTGAACCTTGAAGAACCACAGGTCCGGGTTGATGTCGAGCTCGGCGATCAGGCTGCCTTTGCCGTAGGCGCCGTCACTGTCGTTAATGTGGGTAATGCGATCTACCATCAGCATTTCATCGATGGGCAGGCGCATATCGCCTTCGAACAGGCGACCGTGGCCGCATTCGATCAGGGCGGCTTTATCAAAATGGTCTGGCTTCATAAGTGCGGGTAGTTCCGTTTCTGACTGTAGCGCACACTTTACCGGTTACACAGGAAAAATCTATTGACCGATGGTTGTAGTTTCTTGACTGTTGGTTGCTTGGCCTGCGCCCAGGGCTTGATATTGCTGGCTCCGGGCGCTTTCTCGGGCGGCAGGTGGGAGAGCGGGAAAATCCGGGAAAACAGGGTGGCCCGGGGTTTAACCGGGCTTCCCGTCGGCTCGCGGCCTGGCCAGAATGCCGGTGTATCTGGCCAGGAAAACCGCGTAGGCCAGCACCCAGAGCAGTCCGCTAAGGGTAATGCCCGCATGCCACGGCAGACCCTGGAACGCGGTAATCACCCGCACCAGGGCGGCCAGGTGGATCGCGATAAAGGCCAGTACCATGCCGGACGGCAGAAGCAGTGGTCGGCCAGTATGACCTAATGAAACCCGGGCGATTACGCCGAGAATCAGGCAGCCTATGGCACCGGTGCCGGCAGCGTGTCCCCAGGCTGAAGCGGGCCAGCCGAAGGTCAGGTGACCGGCTAGCAGGATCAGCGCCACGGGCACCCAGAGGATCGAAAGGTGCAGAATCCAAAGCAGAGGTTCCTGCCGTGCAAGCCAGCCTTTCCAGTGATACAGGCGGACCAGCATCAGTACCGCGGCAATGATCGCCAGCCCGGCAGTCACCGCCTTCCAGCCCGTCACCAGTGATGCCAGCAGGAGAATCAGGGCGAATGAAGCGGCCATATCCAGTGCCGGAACAGCCCGGATCCGGTCCGCTTCCTGCCCGTGGCGGCGCAGCCAGCCGGCAGTAAAGGCCGGGGTGATACGACCGCCGATGATACCGATCAGCGCCATGCCCATGATCAGTGCGCCTGAGGCATAAATCGGGTCGAGGCGGAGAACAAAGCCGATCTGCATCAGCCAGAGCAATCCCAGTACCACCATAATCATGATGTGGCGGGGCTGGCGGGCCTGCCAGATGCGCCAGCCAGCATCCAGCATGACCAGGGGCAGGAATAACAGGTTAACACCCTGTACCAGCCAGCCCGGCAGGTCGCCGCCCAGAGTCAGCAGGAGTCTGGCCGCTATCCAGATGCCCCAGAGAAGCGCCAGCCGGAGTCCGTGAGTGCGTTCGGTGCCGGTCCATACGCAAACCGCAGTGAGCAGAAACCCGGCGATGGCGGCAGACAGGAAGCCGAAGAGCATTTCGTGCTGGTGCCAGAGTACGCCCGGCATGGCCAGAGGCAACTGAATTGTGCCGGTGATCTGCAGAACCCACAGGGGAATACCGATCAGTGACAACAGGGTCAGGGATAGAAAGAAGATCCGGAATGGGTAAGCAAACAGTTGGGTCAGGCTTGCGCGTTCTTCGTAGCTGCGACTTGTGGACACCTGCATCAGGGACTCTCCTTAACATGTATCTAATTTATATATTATAGGTAGAGCGCTCTGATCACCATACCTGCTTGGAGGTAATCATAGAAACGATCACGTACAATGCGGAACTTACTGAGCGAACCGGAAAGGACGATCATGGCGTACGTAATTCTGAAACACCTCCACATGACAGCGGCCTACCTGACGGTGGTGCTGTTCACGCTCCGCCTGTTGCTGGATCTGGTCAGGAGACCGGGCTGGCGGGCAACACCGCTTCGCTGGATTCCCCATGCTGTAGACACGGTGCTGCTGGCGGCGGCAATTGGACTTCTCTTCGTGACTCCGTGGATGCCGTTTGTCCACGACTGGCTGACCTGGAAAGTATTCCTGCTGGTGGGTTACATCGTGGCCGGCGTGTTTGCCATCAAGCCGAAATTTAGTGTTCCGGTACGAGTGGTGGCGGCGATTGTCGCCTATCTTCAGATCGGACTCATTTTCCACCTGGCTATGAGCAAAGCTGTTCCGTTCTAAGGCAGGGTTGCCCCGCCGTTGCTCCTGGGAGGCCGGGAGCAACGGATAGGTGGGTTCAGCAGGGAGAAGGTGCGTTTTTGCGAGCGTAGTACCACCAGGTGATGATCACACAGCTGGCGTAGAACACGATGAACCCGGTCAGCGCTGCGGCAACTCCGCCGGTCATGCCGATAGAAGTGCCGTAGGCTTTGGGGATAAAGAAGCCTCCGTATGCGGCAAAGGCAGATATGAAGCCCAGCACCGCGGCCGACTCCCGGTTAGCAGCCTTCTGGGCCTCATCAGGCCGGTTTGCCATTTCCCGTCGTAGCAGGTTCTGAAAGATCACCGGTACCATGCGGAAGGTCGAGCCATTGCCAATGCCGCTGGCAATGAACAGCACCAGGAAGCAACCGAAGAAGCCCCAGAAACTGCCCGCCGCGAGCTCAGTGGGCAGGAAGAAGATCACTCCCATAACGCCAAGTATCATCACCGCGAATGTCCACAGGGTCACCCGGGCGCCGCCCAGCTTGTCCGCCAGAATGCCTCCGAAGGGGCGTGCCAGTGCGCCGACCAGTGGCCCCAGAAACGCGTACTTGACCGGATCTACATCCGGGAACTGCATCCCGGACAGCAGCGGGAAGCCCGCCGCAAACCCGATAAAGCTGCCAAACATGCCCAGGTACAGCCAGCACATCAGCCAGTTGTCCTTGCGTCTGAAGATGATGGCCTGCTCCCGGAAGCTGGCCTTGGCGTCGGCGATATCATTCATCCCGAACCAGGCAGCCAGGCTGGCAACGATAATCAGCGGTATCCACAGAAACGCAGCGTTCTGCAGCCACAGGGATTCACCGGCCGAGGGGCCTTGCTGAATTACAAGAGGATCGCCGCCAAGGGGGCCAAACAGGCTGGTAGCAATCACCAGTGGACCCAGCAGCTGGACGGCGGAAACACCCAGGTTGCCGAGGCCGGCGTTCATGCCCATGGCACCGCCTTTCTGGGCCTGGGGGTAGAAGAAGCTGATGTTGGCCATGCTGGAGGCGAAGTTACCGCCGCCGAAACCGCACAGCAGGGCAAGGATCAGCATGATCAGGTAAGGGGTTTCGGTATTCTGAATAGCGAAACCGATCCACAGACACGGCAGCAGCAGCGAAGCGGTTGAGATGGCAGTCCACCGGCGTCCGCCGAATATGGGCACCATGAAGCTGTAGAAGATTCTCAGGGTCGCGCCCGAAAGTGCCGGCAGGGCCGCGAGCCAGAACAGCTGGTTCGAGCTGTATCCAAAGCCCAGTTGGGGCATCTTGACCACCAGGATGCTCCAGATGGTCCACACGGCGAAGGCCAGGAACAGGTTGGGGATCGAGATCCAGAGGTTGCGTCTGGCAATCTTTTTGCCCCGGGCTTCCCAGAATCCGGCATCTTCCGGCCGCCAGTCATCCAGCACGAATGCATTGGGGGTAGACAGCTCGGGGAGGTCGGTTTTCTCTTCCTGGGCGCTCCATTCTGCCCGTTCAGCAGTCCGGATCGTGTAGTGCATCCACGCCAGGGCGACGGCGACGATCACGAACAGAAGCATGAAGGTGCTCTGATAGACCCCGATCACATCGTTCAGCATGCCGAAGGTCAGAGGCAGGAAGAACCCGCCAACACCGCCGATCATGCCCACAACACCACCAACGGCGCCGACGCTCTTCGGGTAATAGACCGGAATGTGCTTGAACACCGCGGCCTTGCCCAGGGACATGAAGAATCCCAGCACAAATGTCAGCACCACAAAACCGGCCAGGTTCATGGTCAGGCTGAACCGGATATCTCCACTGATGCCGTGGATCACATAGTCAGTGGGCGGATAGCTCAGCAGGAAGGTACAGATGGCGGAGGCGATAAATGTCCAGTACATGACCCGCCGCGCGCCGTAGCGATCAGACATCCAGCCACCCAGAATCCGGAACAGGGAAGCGGGGATGGTATACAGCGCGGCGATAATGCCGGCGGTGCGGATATCGAGGCCGTAAACCTGGATCAGATAGTGGGGAAGCCACAGGGCGAGGGCGACGAAGGCACCGAACACGAAGAAGTAATAGAGCGAGAAGCGCCACACCCGCAAGTCGCCGAGGGGCGACAGCTGGGACACAAACGACTCTCCACGCCGCTGGCTCCGTTCCGAAGCGAGAGGATCTTCCTTGGCCAGAAAGAAGAACGCCACCCCCATGATAGCCATGACCGTAGCGTAAACCGCCGCCGTGCTTTGCCAGCCGAGAGCCACCAGCAGAAAAGGCGCGCCAAAGTTGGTGATTGCCGCGCCCACGTTACCAGCACCGAAGATGCCCAGGGCAGTACCCTGCTTACCTGCTGGAAACCACGCGGAGGTGTAGGTGACGCCAACAATGAATGAACCACCGGCAAGGCCCACGCCCAATGCGCCAAGGAGCAGCATGTAGTAGCTGTTGGCGAAAGTCAGCAGATAAACGCACGCCGCGGTGATGATCATCAGCAGGCTGAACACCCGGCGTCCGCCAAAACGGTCGGTCCAGATGCCGAGAAACAGCCGGCTGATCGAGCCGGTCAGTATGGGGGTTGCCATCAGCAGGCCCAGCTGGGTATCGGTCAGGCCGAAGTCCTGCTTGAGCTTGATGCCAATGATGGAAAATACCGTCCACACTGCGAAACACAATGTGAAGGCAAAAGTGGAAATGGCCAGAGCCCGGTTCTGGGCCCCTCTGTCCGGTACTGCCGATGTCACCATGGTCGCACGCTCCAGGTCTGGTTATGGGTCCTTTGGGGCGACTGTAGTCATGGGTTGAAAGGCCCTGTTTGACGAATGTCATGGCAAAGCCCTGCACTGACAGTGATCAGAAAAGCCTACCGGAAAGTCGGGGTTTAGGTTGGATTTCTATTTTATTATCAGTGTGTTATGAGTGGTATTCATAAGGGAGTAGGGGGCGGGACGCATGGATCATTGGAGGTAATCACTGCCCTGTACCGATTTTTTTCAGGGTTGGCCGGGGTACCATGGCCAGGAACACCAGCAGATAAGCAAGGGCCCAGGCACCGGCGGAGAGCTGGAGCAGCACGGCAGAACCCCATGGTACGGGACCGGCCAGAAACCGGCTTCCGGCCGCAATGATCATCAACAGGCCAATGGCAAGCACCAGCGGTGTGGGGGGTGGACGCCGATCACGGCGCTGATAGTGAAGCCGCAGCATGATGCTGGTCGAGAGTGTGCCCAGCGCGCCAATGGTCAGCAGATGCAGGCTCGCCGCCGGGGACTCGCCCTGCAGCAGAGTGAGACCCGTCGCCAGACTGCCGATTGCCAGCCAGATGTAACCCAGGCCCAGGATCAGCAGGTCCGGTCGTTCCGGGCACAGCCAGAGTTTCCATCGCAGGGTGCGGATGGCAATAACGCTACCGGCGACCAGAAGCAGAATACCTGTCAGCGGACGGGCTGGCGGAACCAGGTAGAAGAGCGCAGCCGGAATCAGTGTAAGGATCAGTATTGCTTCCAGGCGGGGTTGTACCCGGGCTTCGAGGGGGACGCCTTTTTTCTCAAGGGTGCCGGCGGCAGCCGGTGCGATCAGGCGACCGCCCATAAAGGTCATCAGCAGGAGGAGGCACAGCACGCCGAAATGCATCCATGTGGCGGCAGTCACCGGTACCGACAGGGCCAGCGTCGGTAATACCCACTCGGAGACCAGCCAGCCAACCGGCACCAGGCACAGCAGCAGGATCAGGGGGCCGGTGATCTTGTTGCGCCACTTCTTGGCGGCCTGAAACCGGGGTACCACCAGCCAGGCCAGTACCAGTGCAAAGGCGGGGCTTGCCATCTGGCCAACCCAGGAATCCGGCGCCAGCAGCCAACTGGCCCGGGCAAACAGCCACAGGGCCAGCAGCAGCCAGAGTGAACGGGCGGGCTGCGGCCCGAGGGTATAGCCCGCCACCAGTGCCAGCGCAAAGCCAAAAACCAGCTCGTGTCCATGGCCGGCGCCCAGTAGTCCCGATGGCCAGCCGATACCACCGTACACCGCCACCAGCGTCAACGGCACGATCAGAGCCGCATGTAACGCGGCAGCCGGAAAGAAAACTGAAAAGGCATGGGGGCGTCGGACGCGGGCCATAGGCGGATTCATCGGAAAGACAGATGGTCCGACCTAGATCAGTTGCAGGGCTTTCGCAATTGCAGGTCAGGGGCCAATCTGACCGCCGGGGTGGGAAGATTGCCAATACCTGCGCTGGCGCAAGTCAGACTGTATGGGGCAGTACCCCGAAATATATCGCGCTGAAATGACAGGTACTGCCGCCGATAACAAACAGGTGCCAGATGGCGTGCATATAGGGAATCCGGTCCAGCAGATAAAAGATCACTCCGACCGTATACACCAGGCCCCCCGCAATGGTCAGGTGCAGCGCGCGGGTACTCAGGCTGTTCACCAGATCAGCGGAGGCAAACACGATCAGCCAGCCCATCAAAAGGTAAATTCCGACCCGCACCAGCCGGAACCGATGCCGGAAAATCACTTTCAGAATTACGCCACTCAGAGCCAGGGACCAGATAATCGAGAAGAATGTCCAGCCAATAGTGCCGCGCATATTGACCAGCAGGAATGGTGTGTAGGTGCCGGCAATCAGCAGGAAAATCGCGCAGTGATCTAGGGTTTTGAAGAAAGATTTCAGCTTTGCGCTTTTGCTGCCGTGATAGAAGGCCGATGCCATATAGAGCAGGATCAGGGTAGCGCCGAAAATGCTGAAACTGACGATCTTCCAGGCATCACCCATCTGTTGAGCCGCCACCACCAGAGCGATGGTCCCCACTACGCTGAGCAGGGCACCGATACCGTGAGTTGCACTGTTGAGCCATTCTTCAATGCGGTGATGAATGGTATCCGCGCGGGCTTCAATAATCGTCATGGGGACGTGCCATGGTTCTGTCAGTATTTATTGGCTGCCATCGTTAAGTCATGCGCAGGGGCGATAGATATCCCTGACTTTCAGACTAACACAGGAGGCCAGACTACTTTGCTGCACTCTTTCTGTCACCGTCTCCAAAACCTGCCGTAGATGACGTCTGTAGCTACGCATTTGTTTCCATGGTCTTTTAAAAACAGAAGATTACAACGTGGTTACGGGGTCGATGCCTCATTGTTGCGGCCTGATTAAAAAATGGTCAATCGTCGGGACGTGAACCAGGTCTCTGTTCACCATTTGGTCATTTGAGTTAACGGAGCCCGCTGAATAGGGTGGCCTGCGAAGCCGATACGGTTTCAAGTGCCTGACCGGAAAGCGTTTATTGACTGGACAGGTATTCTATCTATCGGTGTCAGCAACCGCAGGCAGCCTGTCGGCAGGTTTTAGCTGCCGGCAGTACGGGGGGAGTCGTCTGCAACAGATTGTGGCTCCGTAAATGGTCAAGGAGATGACGATATGACCCCCTTAAATTTCCCTCGGATGCCGGGCGGTAAACGTGTCCGCCGCACAGGGCGAAGGGCAGTGCTGGCGCTGGCCATTGCAGCCCTTTCGGCCAATGCCCAGGCTGATTTTTCGGTATCCGGCACCCAGCTTCTGGATGGTAATGGCGAGCCCTTCGTCATGCGTGGCATCAATCATCCGCACGCCTGGTTTACAGATAAAACGCCCAAAGCGCTGGCGGATATTGCTGCGACTGGTGCCAACACCGTGCGTGTGGTCCTGAGCAACGGCTACCGCTGGAACCGCACTTCCGCCCAGGAAGTGGCCGAGATCATCCGGCTCGCCCGTGAGCACAATCTGGTTGCCGTGCTCGACGTACACGACACCACCGGCTTTGGTGAAGAGCCGGAGGCAGCGCCCCTGTCATCTGCGGTGGATTACTGGCTTGAGATCGCCGATACCCTGCGGGGCCAGGAAGACTACGTACTTATCAATATCGCCAACGAACCGTTTGGCAACGAGGTCGACGATTACTACGGCGAGACCTGGATCAGCGAGCACCGTACGGCCGTTCAGCGCCTGCGCGAGGCCGGGCTGAAGCACACCCTGATTGTGGACGCGGCCAACTGGGGCCAGGACTGGCAGGGCATCATGATTACCCATGCGTCCCAGGTGGCGGAAGCTGATCCGTTGCGTAATACCATGTTCAGCGTTCATATGTATGAGGTCTATCCGGAGCGCAGCATGGTCGAGGAATATATGCGCACCTTCCTGCAGACTCACCGCCTGCCATTGCTGATCGGCGAGTTTGGCATGGATCACTACGGCCAGACTGTTGCCGCGGCGGATATCATGGAACTGGCAGAAGAGTACGGCGTGGGATACACCGGCTGGTCCTGGTCTGGTAACAGCGGAGGCACCGAGTCTCTGGATCTGGTGCAGAACTTCGATCCCGGCAGTCTGTCGCCCTGGGGAGATCTGCTGCTTAACGGCGCCCACGGGTTGAAGGCCACCGGCCGCCCGGCGACCGTTTTTGGTGACGGCGGTGATCAGGATGATGACGAAGACACAGGTCCGGGCGAAGATGGCCAGCCAGGGGATCCAGTCGGACCCGGTGACGGCGGCGGCCCGACTCAGCCACCGGTCGACCCGGAAGATCCGGAAGACCCGGATGACGGCAACGAGGACGACGTGCCCCGGGATGACGATAACGGAGATACCCCAGGTAGCGGCCAGACACCGCCGCCAGATCCGGTAGTGCCGGGCGGCATTGCCTGTGAGGCGGAGGGGAGTTCGTTCTGGAGCAAAGGCTACAAGATGACCGTCCGTGTCACCAACACCGGTGATGAGCCCATCGATGGATGGCAGGTCCAGCTCGACTTCCGGCAGGATGCAGGCATCACCGTCGGCTGGAACGCACGCATCCGCGATCGCCACACGCCGCAGGTGACGGCGTCCAGTGTATTCTGGAACGACGAACTGGCTCCGGGCGAAAGCACCGAGTTTGGCTTCCTGGGCCTGCATAACGGCGAGCTTCAGATCCCGCAATGCTCCGGACAGGGGCAGGTCGACAGCGGCGATGGTGATACCGGCCAGCCCGGCGACGGTGATGACGGGATCGACCCTGAAACACCCGTAGATCCACCAGTCGGCGATCCGGATGACGGCGACCCGGCGGACCCGATCGATCCGGACCCCGTTGATCCTGTCGATCCCATTGACCCTGTTGATCCTGTTGATCCCGGCGAGCCAACGGATCCTGAAGAGCCGACGGACCCGGTCGACCCCGTTGACCCGGAACAGCCCGTTGATCCAGTCGACCCGGATCAGCCTGAAGACCCGGTTGACGGTGATGACGGCGACGCTGATGAGCCGGTAGATGGTGATCCTGCGGAACACGTGGACAACCCGTTTGCCGGTGCATCGGCCTATATCAACCCGGACTATGCCCGCCTGGTACAGACCTCTGTTGGCCAGGCTGACAGCGAGCTGGTGCCGGCCCTGGCCCAGGTTGCCAGTCAGCCCACCGCCGTGTGGCTGGACCGTATCGAAGCCATCCATGGTGGCGACGTCAACGGTGGCCGGCTGAGCCTGCGGGAGCATCTGGACAATGCGCTTGCGCAAAAACCGGAAGGTGAGCCCATCGCTGCGACCTTTGTTGTTTACAACCTGCCTGACCGGGACTGCGCAGCGCTGGCTTCCAACGGCACCTTGCATTCCGACCAGAATGGGCTGTCCATCTACAAGTCGGATTATATCGATGTGATCGCGGAAACCTTTGCTGATCCGAAGTACCGGGACATCCGCATCGTCACCATTGTGGAGCCGGACTCACTGCCTAATCTGGTGACCAACCTGGATGATCCCGACTGCGCCAAGGTCCAGCAGGACGGCACCTACGTGGATGGCATCCGCTATGCCCTGCAGCAGTTTGCGAAGCTGCCCAATGTCTACACCTATCTGGACATTGCCCACTCCGGCTGGCTGGGCTGGCCCAATAACTTCGACCCGGCGGTGCAGCTGTACACCAACGTTGTGCGGAGCGTGGCCGGTGGCGACATGAGTGTCGTGGACGGCTTTGTCTCCAACGTGGCCAACTACACGCCGACCGAGGAAAGCTGGCTGCCGGATCCCGAGCAGCGTACGGGCGGCGGCAATCCGGTTCGGGCCGCGGACTTCTTCGAGTGGAACCCCATGTTTGATGAGCTGGACTACACCGAACGTCTGCGCCAGGCGTTTATCAACGCCGGCTTCCCGGACACCATCGGTATGCTCATCGATACTTCACGTAATGGCTGGGGTGGCCCTGACCGGCCGGAAGGAGCGCCCCAGGGTGTTGCGGACATCAATCAGTATGTGGACGCTGCCCGACTGGACCGGCGCCACCATCGGGGCAACTGGTGTAACCCGGCCGGCGCCGGCATAGGTGAGCTGCCCCAGGTGAGTCCCCTGGGCGAAGATGGTCATCTGGATGCCTATGTATGGATCAAGCCGCCAGGCGAATCCGATGGCACCAGCGACGCCAGCCAGACTACACCGGATGAGGAAGGCAAGAGCTTCGACCAGATGTGCAGCCCGGAGTACACGGCGGAGTCTGGTTATCCCACCGGTGCCCTGGATGGCGCCCCGCCTGCTGGTCACTGGTTCCACGATCAGTTTGTGGAGCTGGTAGAGAACGCCTACCCACCGCTGAAATAAGCAGCTGACAAAGACTGGCCACCCAATCAGGGTGGCCAGCCTCTTTTCCGGTTCTACTCGATAGAATTCAGTCCGTGAGCGCCGGGTGCTTTCTTCAAAGTCCGGTCGACTAACGGCTTTTTGCGTTCTTGAGGCGGGAGAAGGTAGCTGGAACGACGCCCAGCCAGGCAGCCAGCTGGTTATCCGGCACGCGCTGGACCAGTTCCGGATACTCATCCAGCAATAATTGATAACGCTCTCTGGCGGGCATGGTCTGCTTGCGGAACTCCCGCATGCTGGTCAGCTCGGCCAGTTCTTCTGTCAGCGAAAGAGCAAACCGCGCCCATGCGCCTTCACCCCGGGCAGTAACGGCGGCCCGGAATGCGGAGAAGCTGGCAGTCCACAGGGTACAGTGGGTGACGGTGGTCAGACACAGGGTGTTGCGGGGGGTACGGGTGCGGCCGAATACCGGCCATACCAGATCACCTTCCGCAAAAAAATGATGCACCGCAATGCGTCCGGTCGGAGCCTCGCGGTAAAGTCTCACGACGCCGTGCTGGATGAGGTAAACCTGGCGCCAGGGGGAATCATGAACTTCCAGGGTGGTTTCAGGTTCGGTCTTGCGCTGCTGGAACAGCTGGGAGAGCTCCGCAAGAAAACGACTCTCCGGAGATTCGCTGTCTTCAGGGTCGTGGCGGATACCAAAAACCCGGGCAAGGCTGTTGGTTAGAGC
>JAJUHY010000110.1 GCA_029265735.1 Marinobacter segnicrescens
CCAAAGTATTGTCACCCACTGCGGCGGTGGCAGTTTCAAGAGCCAGATGAAGAAAGCGGATCGCAGCGGTGCCCGGGTGGCGGTTATCCTGGGTGAAGATGAGATCCGGGCAAGCGTCGCCGGTATCAAGTACCTGCGTGAGGAAAGGGATCAGGAGCAGGTTCCACTTGATCAGCTGGGTCAGTACCTGGCTGCGCAATCTGATATTTAACAACACTTACTTGTCCCGACAAGAACCGGAAAGGAAACTCAGGAGTCACCATGGCCGACCTGCGGACCGAAGAAGAACAGATAGAAGCCATCAAACGGTGGTGGAAAAAGAACGGAAGCTCTCTGATGCTGGGTGTTGCGCTGGCGCTGGCCATCGTTTTCGGCTGGCAGGCCTGGCAAAACCACCAGGCCAATCAAAAGGCGCAGGCGGCAGCGGATTTTGGTCTGCTGGTTCAACAGGCGGCCACGGCTTCCTCCGATGAGGACCGGGAATCCGTGTCTTATCTGGCCAACAAGGTTCGTGAAGACCACAGCGGTACCGCCTATGCCGTCTACGCGATGCTGATCCAGGCCAATCAGCAGATGATGGCACACAATGATCCGGCCGCCGCCGCCGAGTCGCTTCAGTGGGCGCTGGATCAGACAGATTCCGGCAGCGCGCTTTCTTTGATCGTCCGGTCCCGTCTTGCCCGGGCCCAGTATGGCGCCGGCGATTATGACGCCGCTCTGGCGACGGTACGGGGGGCGAGTGATCCCGGCGAATTTGCCGGTCTGCTGGCCGAGCTGGAGGGCGATATCCTGGTGGCCCGGGGTGATACCAGCGGTGCCGAGGAAGCCTATCGCCGCGCCAGTGAAATCGGTGGGGACAGCATCGGTATCCTGCGGCAGAAGCTGGCCAGCCTGGGCGTCGGAGGTGACGCGTGATGAGGCTGGCTGATAGCCTTCGTCATTTTGTCATGCCATTGGCCGTTGGTGGCCTGCTGGCTGCACTGGTGGGATGCAGTTCGTCGGAAAACCTGGAAGAGCCTGATCCTGTTCCCAAGGTGGTTTCTTCGGTAACGCTCAAAACCGGCTGGTCGATCACTGTTGGCGATGGTCACGACGACGCCTACCTGCACCTGCAGCCGGCCATCATCGGCGGTAGCCTGTACGCAGTATCGGCCGATGGTGAACTGGTTGCCCTGGGGCCGGCAACCGGTAACCCGCGGTGGCGCACCCGTATCGAGGATCGCATTATGGCCGGCGTCGGGGGAGACAGCCGGAACCTTTACGTGGTCAGTGAAGATGCCGAACTGATTGCCCTGGCACGCCGGGATGGCGAGGAAGTCTGGCGTCTGCGCTTGCCTAACGAAGTGCTGGCGCCGCCCCGGTCCAATGGCGCCCTGGTAGTGGCCCAGACCATTGACGGCAAGGTAGTGGCCGCTGATGCCCGTACAGGTGAGAGACTCTGGCAATACGACGCACCCGCACCTTCGTTGTCAATCCGCGCCACCGCATCACCGGTGGTGGGCGGTGAGGTAGCCCTTATCTCCCTGGCCAACGGACGGGTGGTAGCGCTGGCCCTGGCTAATGGGCAGCCTGTCTGGCAGTACGTTGTGGGCGAGCCCACCGGTCGGACCGAACTGGAGCGGCTGGTAGACGTTACTGCAGAGCCGGTCATTGTCGAGGGCGCGGCTCTGGTGGCAGGGTATCAGGGCAAAATGGCGTTGGTGGACCTCCGCAATGGCGCAGAAATCTGGAGCCGTCCGGCATCCACATTCCACAGCCCGGCGCTAGGTCCTCAGAAAGTGTTTTTCGTAAGGGACAATGGCGATGTACTGGGGCTGGACGCCCGAACCCTGGAGCAGGTCTGGGTTCAGGATGCACTGTCATGGCGGCGGCTGTCAGCACCCACAGTGCTTGGGGACTATCTGATCGTTGGTGACTTTGAAGGTTATCTTCATATCCTGTCTCAGGACACCGGGCAGTTTGAGGGCCAGGTGTCATTTGATGGTAAAGGTATTCGCGCACCGATGCTCCGTTGGGAGGATCGTCTGATTGTTTATGGCAATGGCGGCCGTCTCGCCATGTTCACCCTGGAGCATCGTGACTGAAGCCGTACCATAATGAGATAACGACGGCGTTAGCGCCATTTCGGATGATCCGGTTGCGGATAATTCTTTCTAAACTTCCAGGCTGTTCCAGATGATACCGGTAATCGCTTTGGTGGGCCGCCCCAACGTGGGCAAGTCCACCCTGTTCAACCAGATGACCCGCTCCCGCGATGCGTTGGTGGCGGATTTCCCCGGCCTGACCCGTGACCGCAAGTACGGCGACGGAAATTACGAAGGGCGCCGGTTTATCGTCATCGACACCGGAGGTCTGACCGGGGACGAAGCCGGCCTGGATGCAGAGATGGCGCGCCAGTCCATGCAGGCGGTTGACGAGGCGGACATCGTACTGTTCATGGTGGACGGTCGTGCCGGCATGACCGCCGGCGACCAGATGATTGCTGATCACCTGCGCCGAACAGGCAAGACCGCTCATCTGGTGGTTAACAAGACCGACGGTCAGGATCCGGACGTGGCAGCGGCGGATTTCTATTCCCTGGGGCTGGAATCGGTGTTCCAGATCGCTGCGTCCCATAACCGTGGTATCCGGTCAATGCTGGAGCAGCTTCTTGCGGATGTTCCGGAAGAAGAGGAAGAGCAGGCCGAAAAATACCCGGGCATCCGTATTGGCGTCGTCGGCCGCCCCAACGTGGGCAAGTCCACTCTGGTGAACCGGTTACTGGGTGAAGAGCGGGTTGTGGTCTATGACATGCCCGGGACTACCCGCGACAGTATCTATATCCCCTACGAACGCCAGGGCCAGGAATATACCCTGATCGATACCGCAGGCGTGCGCCGGCGCAAGAGCGTGCGTGAGGTGGTGGAGAAGTTCTCGATCATTAAAACCCTCAAGGCCATTGAGGACGCTCACGTTGTCATTCTGGTCATGGATGCCAGGGAAGGGCTGGTGGATCAGGATCTGCATCTGATCGGCTTTGTGCTGGATGCGGGCCGGTCGCTGGTGATTGCCGTCAACAAATGGGACGGCATGGATCCTGAAGATCGGGATCGTGTAAAAGAGCAGGTCAGGCGCCGTCTGGATTTTATCGACTACGCCGACAAGCACTATATCTCTGCACTCCATGGCTCCGGGGTTGGTTTGCTGTACGACTCAATTAATGACTGCTATGAGTCGGCCATGGCCAAATGGTCTACCAACCGCCTGACCGCCATCCTGCAGGATGCGGTGGCCCAGCACCAGCCGCCCATGATCCGCGGAAGACGCATCAAGCTGCGCTATGCTCACCAGGGTGGCTCCAATCCACCGGTGATTGTAGTCCACGGCAATCAGACCGATGCTTTGCCGGGTGACTACAAACGCTACCTGGAAAACACCTTCCGCACGGTGCTGAAGGTCACCGGATCGCCTATCCGGTTCGAGTTCCGTTCCGGAGAAAACCCCTACGCCGACAAGGTGGATCGGCGCACGCCCCGTCAGAAGATCAAGCAGGAAGATGACCTTCGCAAAGGGCGGCGCATCAAGAAGCCCCGTATGAAAAGCAAGAAGCAGGGCTGAGTCATAGACTCAGCCCCTGGCCTCCTGCTCCGCTTTTTCAGCCTGTGCGGCCTGAACCGCTGTAATCGCAATGGTAAAGACGATGTCATCCACCAGTGCGCCCCGGGAAAGGTCATTTACAGGCTTGCGCAGGCCCTGCAGCATCGGTCCGATACTCACCACGTTGGCGCTCCGCTGTACGGCCTTGTAGGTCGTATTGCCGGTATTCAGGTCCGGGAAGATAAACACCGTTGCCTTGCCGGCTACAGGGCTGTCAGGAGCCTTGCTCTTGCCAACGTCGGCAATGGCTGCTGCGTCATACTGCAGCGGGCCATCGATGACCAGATCCGGGCGCAGTTCCCTGGCAATACGGGTCGCTTCCCGCACTTTTTCCACGTCCGCGCCACTGCCTGAGCTGCCGGTGCTGTAGCTGATCATGGCCACCATCGGGTCAATGCCAAATGCCCTGGCGGAGTCGGCGCTCTGGATGGCGATGTCGGCTAGTTCTTCCGCATTCGGGTCCGGGTTGATGGCGCAGTCGCCATAAACCAGCACCTGCTCGGACAGCAACATGAAGAAGACCGAGGACACTACTTTGGCGTGTTCCGCCGTCTTGATCAGTTGCAGGGCAGGCCGCACGGTATTGGCGGTGGTATGGATCGCCCCCGAAACCAGGCCATCGGCCTCATCCAGCGCCACCATCATGGTACCAAGCACCACGTTGTCTTCGAGCATGGCCTCCGCCATATTCGGAGCCAGGCCCTTATGCTGCCGCAGCTTTACCATGGGGTCCACGTACCGCTGGCGCACGTCTGCCGGGTTGATGACCTCCAGTTCTTCGGGCAGCGTGATGCCCTGAGATTCGGCCACCGCTTCAATTTCTTCCCGTTCCCCCAGCAGAATGCAGTGGGCCAACTCTCGCTGGGTACAGATCACAGCGGCCTGGACCGTCCGCGGCTCTGCCCCTTCCGGAAGAACGATGCGTTTGCGGGCGTCCCGGGCCAGCTGTGAGAGCTGATAGCGGAATGCCGGCGGGGACAGGCGCCGCAGCCGTTCCACTTTAAGGTGTCGTTGCAACCAGTCGGCATCAATCTGGGAAGCCACCACTTCCATTACTTTCTCAATCCGGTCCGGGTCATCCGCTGGCACGGAGCCAGGCAGGTTGGAAAGGTGATGAGCGGTTTGATAGGTATTGGTAGTGGTCTTCAACACCGGCAGACCGGTGGCCAGGGCGCGGCGACATAACTCGATGGTGCGCTGGTCGGGCATCAGCCCGCCGGTCAGCAGCAGGCCGGCCAGGGGAACCCCGTTCAGCGCTGCAACTGCGGTTGCCACCAGAACGTCTTCACGATCCCCGGGAGTGACCATCAGTGTTCCGGGCCGCAGGGTTTCGACCATATTGGGAATGGTGCGGGCACAAACCGAAACCCGCTGAACCCGACGGGTATCCAGGTCGCCCTCATGGAGAACTTCCGCCCCCATGTCCCGGGCAATATCGCTCATGCGGGGGGCGAGCAGGTCTGGCTGCCAGGGAATTGACGCCAGCAGATGCAATCCGCTCGGGCTGAAGATGCTGCACTGCTGGGCATAGTCGGGTACAGGATCCGGGTCCCGCTGGTCAAATGTCGGCAGCAGACCGGTCTGCTCCGGTTTGCCCACCTTGTTAAGCACGACACCGATTACGTCCGGCGCCTTGGGGCCGCCAAACATCCGGGCGGAGAAATCCAGCCACTCATCCAGTTCCGCAATGCTGCGGCCGTTGGGGCTGCAGACAAGCACTACGTCAGAACCCAGGTTACGCGCCATTTCCACGTTCATACGGGCGGTATAGGCTTCGCTGCGGTCCGGTACCAGTCCCTCAACAATGACCACATCCACTTCCCGGGCCACCTGCTGGAAGCGTCCTACAATATCTTCCATAAATTCATCGGTCTTGCCCCGGTTGAACTGGTTCTGGGCTTCCTTCAACGGAATGGGGCTGGGCGGGTCAAGGTCCGTACGGGCCCGGACAAAAGGTACCGAAAAATCCTGCTGTGAGTGCTTGCCTGCCGACCGGGCAGGCTGACTCACCGG
The DNA here is from genome assembly GCA_029265735.1 of Marinobacter segnicrescens. GTDB lineage: Bacteria > Pseudomonadota > Gammaproteobacteria > Pseudomonadales > Oleiphilaceae > Marinobacter > Marinobacter segnicrescens_A. The sequence goes on from JAJUHY010000110.1 coordinate 5,650, forward strand.
CTTGTAGTAGCCAACCCGGACGCCGACCCGGTCCAGGGCCCGCAGCAGGCCCAGGCAGACGGAAGTAAGCCCGCTATCCAGTTCCGTCGGCGCGATGAAGAGACTTTTTGCCATGGTATGTTCCTTCAGGGGTCTGTGGAATTACAGGGTTTCGTCAGGGCGAACCAGTGCTCTGGTTTCTCGCGCAATCATGGCCTCTTCCCTGGTGGGAATAACGATCACCGGGAAGCGACTGTCGGTGGCCGCGATATGGCCACGATTGTCCTGCCCGTGGTTCCGGTTCGCTTCCGGATCAAGGCGGAAACCGGGCAGGGCAAGATGCCCAAGGGTCCGGGCGCGCACATCCGTACTGTTCTCCCCAATACCGCCGGTGAATACCAGGGCGTCGAGTTGATCGAGCGATACCATCATGGCGCCCACATAGCGGGCCAGGCGGAAACAGAACACCTCAAACGCTTCCTGACAACGCTGTTCACCCTTCTGTGCCGCGCTCACCAGGTTTCTCATATCGCTGGTCTGACCGGTCAGTCCCAGCAGGCCGCTTTCCCGGTTGAGGATGCGGTGTGTTTCTTCCGCCGAAACGCCCTTGCGGGCCAGAAAATCAAACAGCCCCGGGTCGATATCGCCACTGCGTGTCCCCATGACCAGGCCTTCAAGGGGGGTCAGCCCCATGCTGGTGTCGACACTCTGGCCGTTACGAATTGCGGTAATGCTGCAGCCATTACCAAGGTGTGCCGAGATAATGGAAGTTTCTTCCAGAGGCTTGCCCAGCCGGCGTGCGGCTTCTTCGGCCATATACTGGTGGCTGGTGCCATGAAAGCCGTAACGGCGAACACCGTACTCGTCGTAAAAGCGGCGGGGCAGAGCATATAACCAGGCGTGTCTGGGCAGGGTCTGATGAAAGGCGGTATCGAACACCGCCACCTGCGGAACCTCTGGA
>JAJUHY010000145.1 GCA_029265735.1 Marinobacter segnicrescens
CCTGGAACTGGCCATATTGACCTTCGCGGATGCGCATGGGAGCGCGGCATTTGGGGCAGTGAACCGCTTGCGGCGTCGGGGGTGAAACAGTGCCGGCGCCAGTTTCGACGGCGGGCTCGACTTGGCGGCTGGATGGCTGTCGGATAAAACCGATGATCTGCTGTTTCAGCTCATCAAGAAAAGCCCGGGGATCTCCGTCACCACCACGGATTTCCTCCAGGGTGGCTTCCCAGATAGCGGTCATGTCCGGTTGGCTGATGGCTTCCGGCAGGGCGTGGATCAGGCTGCGGCCCTTTTCCGTCGAGCGGATATTCCGACCTTCCCGGACCAGATACTCCCGCCGGAACAGGGTCTCGATAATGGCCGCCCGGGTCGCTTCAGTGCCAAGGCCATCGGTCTCCCGTAAGGTTTTGCGCAGCCTGGGATCGCTGACAAAGCGGGCGATGTTGGTCATCGCTGCCAGCAGGGTCGCATCCGTGAAGGGCTGCGGCGGCTGTGTCATGCGCTCTTTGATATCCGTGTCCAGGCACAACACGTCATCGCCGGCTTCCAGTCGCGGCAGTGGTCGGGGTGCAACTTCCCGGCCGGGACTGGCCTGGCGCTGTTTGAGTTCCAGAGCTTTCCAGCCCGCTTCCAGCAAGGCGGTTTCCGTTGCGCGGAAGCGATGGTCGGTAATGGTCAGATCCAGCCGGCCTTCCCGGTGGATCGCCTCAGGCAGAAACTGCATCAGGTAGTAACGGGCTACCAGGTTGTAGATGTTGCGCTCCGGCTGGCTCAGGGCTCCGGAAGCGCGAGCACGCAGGGTTGGAATGATGGCGTGGTGGGCGTCTACCTTGCTGTCATTCCAGGCAGTGGATCGGCGACTCAGGTCGGCCTGGTCTGCGAATGGAGCCAGGCTGGAGTCCAGAGCGCCAATAGCCTGGCACACCCCGGCGGCCTGGCTGAAATGCCCTTTGGGAAGATACCGGGAGTCTGAGCGTGGGTAGGTGATCAGCTGATGCTTTTCGTACAGACTCTGGGCCGTATCCAGTACCGCTTTTGCCCCCATGCCGAAGGCTTTACCGGCTTCGATCTGCAAGGCGGACAGGGACAGCGGCAGCGGCGGTGCTTCCTTGCGGTCCCGGAACCGGGCAGCGGTGATGCGCCCCGGTCGACCGCGAACTGCCGCAGCGATATCTTCGGCTACCTCTCGGTCCAGCAGCCGGTCTTCCTCGTCCAGGTAGGCCTGCTGGGCTTCGGACGGGAGCCAGCGGGCGGTAAAGTCCTGATCCGGCGTTTCCTGGGTCGCGGGACGGGCAGTAATGGTCAGGCGAAACCAGGGCCTGGGTTTGAAGTTGGCAATGGTGTCGTCCCGCTGAACCACCAGGCCCAGCACCGGCGTTTGCACCCGACCGACCGAATAGACACCGTCGGCGCCCTGCTGTCGGTAACTCAACGTGTAATAACGGGTCAGGTTGATGCCGTAGAGCCAGTCCGCCCGCTGCCGGGCCAGAGCCGAATGGGACAGCCGCCGGAACTCCCGGTTATCCCGGGGTGCTGCCAGTGCCTTGCGCACCGCATCCCGGTTCAGGTCGTTGATCAGCACCCGCTGAACCGGGCATTTCACGTTCAGGTAGCGCAATACCTGGTCCACCAGCAGCTGACCTTCCCGGTCCGGGTCCCCAGCGTGGTAGATAACCGTCGCCTTGCGTACCAGGCTGCTGAGCACGTCAAGCTGTTTGGCAACGCTGGGTTTGGGCATCAGTTGCCACTGGTCCGGAAACACGGGGAGGTCTGTCATGCGCCAGGATTTCCAGCGTGAATCGTATACCGCCGGCTCTGCAGGCTCCAGCAAGTGGCCGATACACCAGCTTACGGTAACGGCCTGGTCGCCTTCGCCACACCTCAGCCAGCCGGCACCCTTTTGGACGGGGCCGGGGAGGGCGTCGGCAATGGCCCGGCCCAGGCTGGGTTTTTCAGCGATATAAAGGCGCATGGTCTCCGCTTGTGTCAGGGTTCATGGGGAGCAGCAAGATGGCGTTTGCGGTGTCACCTGTCAAGACAGCGGCCAGGGTGTAAACTGTTGACAGGAAACCGCGATGATTTCATCAGCAGGAACCGAGTCATCCAACTGAGTAAGGCATTAAGATGCGGATACAGCAGTCTATCGAACAGAAACTGGGCGAACGTTTTGAGGGTGGCCACCTGACCGTGGAAAACGAGAGTCATATGCACAGTGTGCCGCCAAATTCCGAAACTCACTTCAAGGTGACGCTGATCTCCGATCAGTTTGAAGGTCAGTCAAAGGTGCGCCGGCATCAGGCGGTGTACCAGACTCTGGCGGCGGAAATGCAGGGTGGCGTCCACGCGCTGGCACTGCACCTGTACACGCCGGCCGAATGGGAAGCCAACGGTGGGCAGGTACCGGCTTCACCTAACTGCATGGGCGGTTCGAAAAAGGAGCAGGCGCTATGAGCCAGTTTTTCCAGATTCATCCGGAAAACCCCCAGAAACGACTGATCAAACAGGCCGTGGATATTCTGCGGCAGGGGGGTGTGATCGTTTATCCGACGGATTCCGGCTATGCCATTGGCTGCCACCTGGGCGAGAAACAGGCCGCCGATCGGATCAAGCGCATTCGCAAACTGGACGAAAAGCACAACTTCACACTGGTGTGCCGGGATCTGTCGGATGTGGGTGTGTATGCGAAAGTCGACAACACCCAGTATCGGCTCCTGAAGACGTTCACGCCGGGTCCGTACACGTTTATTCTCGACGCCACCAGTGAAGTGCCGCGGCGGCTCCTGCACCCCAAGCGCCGGACCATTGGCCTGCGGGTGCCGGACAATGCCATCACACAGGCTCTGTTAGGGGAGCTTGGCGAGCCGATTATGAGCAGTACCATGCTGCTGCCCGGCGCGGACATGCCGATGACGGATGCCGAAGACGTGCGGGATGCGCTGGGTTCGGAGCTGGACCTGATTATTGACGGCGGCTTTTGTGGTATGGAGCCCACCACCGTGGTCAATATGACCGGTCCGGTGCCGGAAGTCACCCGGGTTGGCAAGGGCGACCCCAAACCCTTCCAGGGGGCCTGATCAGGGTATCAGCTCAGGCCCGGGCGTTGAGGCGGAACGCGTAGTCCCGGGCCAGGGAGTCGCCGCCATCGCCAACCAGAGAGCGGCGAATGGTGTCGTAACGATGCACCAGGTCCTGCAGGCCGTTGAATTGCTGGTTATCGCTGACCAGCGTATCCAGCACGGTATTGCTGGTGCCGTAGGCCTGATTGAGTTTGAGTGCGGTATCCACGAACGCGAGGGTCGGTTCGTTGACGCTCAGCCGGCGCAGGGCATCGCGAAATTCCCGGCTGTTGTTCAGGTCCTGCTCAATGCGCTGGCGGGGCTGTTCCGGCATGCGGCCCTGAATGGTGACCTCACCGGTAGCCGTCCGTGCTGCCGCGATCTGGGTGGTGGGCTGCATGCCATACTCGGCAAGTTTATGCCGCAGGGTTTCCCGTACAAAGGCAATGTCCTGCCCGACCTGCTGACGGTACTCGGTCACCGACAACTTTCCGGCGCCGGTTTTCGCCTGGCTGCCTGAGTAGGTGAACCGGTCGTCGTTCTGGCTGGGCTGTACCTCTGGTGTTGGCTGCGAGCCCTTGCCAGCACTGACCGGCTCCGCCGCGTTATCCCTGCGGGTCGCGGCTTGGTGAAGCTGGGCACCGGCGTTGATCAGTGACGTCAGCAAAGACATGGTAACTCCCTCCGATCCAGACAACTCAGACAGTCAATATTGTCAGGTACCGGTCTGAATGCAGGAAGCGGGCCAGGTGAGCCCATGTGTCAGGTTATTACTTGAAGGCCGTTGGATCGAGCCGGTAGAACTCCCGTAGCGCTGCATAAACTTCCGGCTGCGCCTGACGCAATTGTGTCGGTTGCTGGAAGAACGCCTCGGTGAGCACCGCAAAAAACTCTGCCGGCTCGGTGGCGCCGTAGGGATCCAGCCAGCTTTCATGATGCTGGCGCAGAGAGCGGCGCAGTTCGCCGTAGGCATCAGTCATGGTTTGCTGCCACTGCTGGGCCAGGGCCCCACTCAGCGGTGGCGCGCCGTCGGCGCTGCCATCCAGGTAATCCAGCTGATGGGCAAACTCGTGGAGTATCACGTTATGTTCGCTGTCCGGGTGGCGCACCGCGAACTCGCAGTCATCCCAGGACAGCACAACCTGGCCGAAGGTTGAGGCCTCCCCGGAGCGGACTTCCTGTTCCGTCCCCACAATATAGCCGTCCTGATGATAGCCAGTCGCGAAATAGGGTCCCGGGTACACCAGGATACTGCGTACTTCGTCGTAGTCGCTATAGGAGCGGGCGAGTATAAGCAGACAGGCGTGGCCGGCAATGGTCACCCGTACCCGGTCATCCACCTCAAAACCGTCGCAGCCATAGAAGGTTTTTTCCGACAGGAACAGCTGCACATACTGCTCCAGCTTTTGTTTCAGGGCTGGTGGTAAGCGACCGTAGATCGGTACCTGAGCGACTAACAACTTGCGCCAGGCTCTGGGAAAAGGGCGTTGCAGTTCTCGCCGGCGTCGCCAATTCCGGTAAAAGAACAGATAAAACACCGCAAACGCAATGGCCACAGCAGCGAACAGGGCAAAAGTGAGGGCAGGAGACATGGGGTGGAGCCGTTCCTCAGGTAACGATGGCCAACGTCATTCCGGAAATGTTCCAGGCCTTGCCGGGCCTGTGGTCCGGTCTGTTGCTATAGTACCGGAAAGTGAAAGGGCCCGTAGGGCAACCTGTTGTTAACCGGAGATTTCCATGAACAAGACTGCACTGGTACCCATCGCCGACGGCAGCGAAGATATTGAATCTGTGGTGATTATCGATGTGCTTCGGCGTGCCAACATCGAAGTGACTGTCGCCAGCGTTCATGAGTACACCACCATTACCGCATCCCGCCGGACCCGCATCACGGCCGATGCCCTGCTGCAGGACTGCGTCGACCAGGACTATGATCTGATCGCCTTGCCCGGCGGTATGCCTGGCGCCGAGAATTTGGCGGAGAGTGCGTTGCTGATCGACCGGCTGCGCAGGCAGCGGGAGGCCGGCTTCTGGTATGCGGCGATCTGTGCCGCCCCGGCGGTGGTACTGGCCCCCCACGGTTTACTGGCCGGTGTTGCCGCAACCGGGCACTCGGCATTTCAGGAAACACTGCCGGACAAGTCGAGGGTTGACGAGCGTGTGGTCGTCGATCGCAATTGCATCACCAGCCAGGGACCTGGCTCGGCCATTGAGTTCGCCCTGGAGCTGGTCGCCCGGGTTTGCGGTCAGGATGTACGGGATCAGGTAGCGGCGCCAATGATGTTGCCCTAATCCGCTCGTGTCGCTGTGCCTCAGCACAATAAGAATCGTTAACCTTCGCCTCGTTCCGGGGGGATGACTGCTACCTTTCTGAAAGGACTTCGCGCCCTTCAACGCGAAGTCCGGA
>JAJUHY010000082.1 GCA_029265735.1 Marinobacter segnicrescens
ACCAACTGAGCTATCGGGGATTGGCGTTGAGATGGCGCGCATATTAAGATCTTTGCCGAGTAGGGTCAAGCCCCTGAATTTACTGGATGCGATTTTTTTCTTATGTCTGACGCCCCGGCTTCCGCGAGCACCTTGAGGCTTTCCGCAGAGGTATCGTCCGCACGTTCTTACCGGGCTCCGGTCTGGCTTCGCAACGGCCATGCCCAGTCCATCTGGCCAAGTCTCTTCAGACGGGTCCGTCTTGTTTCGCCGCAGTCTGAGATTCTCCCGACCCCTGATCAGGATGAGCTTCACCTTGACTGGTACCGCCAGGGCTCAGGCCGGGTTGCTGTGATCTGTCACGGGTTGGAAGGCCATAGCCGTCGTCCTTATGTGCTGGGCCTTGCCCGGGCGTTGCTGGATGCTGGCTGGGATGTGCTGGCGTGGAATTACCGGTCCTGCGGCGGTGTGATGAATCTCCAGCCCCGGTTTTACCACAGCGGTGCCACGGACGACCTGGACCTGGTAGTTCGCCACTGTCTGAGACAGGGCTACCAAACTCTATCGCTGGCGGGCTTCAGTATGGGCGGCAACCTTGTGTTGCAGTATCTGGGGGAACAGAGCGAGGCGGTCGACAGTCGGATTGCCGGTGCAATCACCTTCTCCGTTCCCTGCGACCTTGCCGGCGGTGCCGATGTTCTCGCCTTGCCCAGCCGGCGTCTGTATATGCATCGGTTTATCCGGGATCTGAAACCGAAAATGGCGGAGAAAGCCCGACGCTTTCCCGATCTTCTGTCCTTGGACGGATACGACCAGATTCGCAGCTTCCACCAGTTCGACGAGCGTTATACTGCGCCGCTGCATGGCTTTGCCAGTGCCGGGGATTACTGGCACCGGGCGTCGTCGCTGTACCGGCTGAAAGACATCCGGGTACCGGCGCTGATGGTGAATGCGGCGGATGATCCCTTCCTGTCCCGGAACTGCTTCCCGGACAGTCCGGCCATGCTGGGCCGCTGGACAAAAATCGAAGTTCCCCGCCACGGCGGTCACGTGGGTTTTGTGGAGTTCGGCCGGGAGGGGCGCTACTGGTCAGAACAGCGGGCGGTAGATTTCCTGTCGATGCTGGTGCCGGCGTAATGCAGAGGAAGTAGCTGGCCCCGGCAGCGTACTCAGCGGGCAGCGAATGACTCCTGTAACAGCGGCTCCAGGTGCGGCCAGACGTTGTCCAGCAATAGCGGCTGGGCTTGTTCCGTCGGATGGATGCCATCGTCCTGCATCATTCCGGCACCGTTGTAGATCCCGTCAAGAAAGAAAGGCACCAGAGCGGTATCATGCTCAGCGGCCAGTTCCGGAAACATGTTAGCGAACAGGCGGGTATAGGCCGGGCCATAGTTGGGTGGAATCTGCATGCCCACAAGCAGTACCCGGGCGCCGGCGTCGTGGGACGCTTGGATCATCGAAGTAAGATTTTCACGGATGACCGGTGGCTGAAAGCCTCGCAGTCCGTCATTGCCTCCCAGCTCAATGATCACAATGTCTGGCTGGTGCTTATCAAGCAGCTCGGGGAGCCGACGGGCGCCGCCATCGGTGGTTTCACCGCTGATGCTGGCGTTGACCACCTGCCACTGGTCGTGGTCCCCTTCGTCCAGGCGCTGACGAAGCAGGTTGACCCAGGCGGTCTCTGTTCTGACACCGTAAGCGGCGCTGAGGCTATCGCCCATGACCAGAATGGTGGCGGCCTGAACAGCCATGGGTGAAAGCAGACAGAGGATCAGGGCGCACAGCAGAAACAGGGATTTCTGACGAACAGATACTGAAACTTTTGAAGCAGATACCGAACCAACGACCATTACGCGTCCTCTTGTTTTCCAGTAAGGCAGGTAGGGCAAGCCTACACAGAATCAGTTCCCGGAGTATACGTGACAGATTTATCCAGCGGCCCACGACACGCCAGTGAAGTTATTCTCGCAGCGAAGAACCTGACCCAGCAGGTAAACCCTGGGGGGGAGACTCTAACCATCCTGCAGGGGGTCAGTCTGGAGATCAGACGAGGGGAATCAGTGGCGATCGTCGGCCGCTCCGGCTCAGGGAAAACCACCTTGCTGGGACTTCTGGCCGGGCTGGACACTCCCACAGCAGGGGAGGTGATTCTCGAGGGCAAGGCAATCAGTCGCCTCAGTGAGGATGAGCGAGCGGCGCTGCGGGCACGACGGGTGGGCTTTGTGTTCCAGTCATTTCAATTATTGCCGGCCCTCAGCGCACTTGAGAACGTCATGCTGCCGCTGGAGCTGGCGGGTTACCCCGGGCCCCGGGTCCGGGCCACAGAACTGCTTGAGCGGGTGGGGCTGGCGGATCGACTGAACCATACGCCGCGCCAGCTCTCCGGTGGTGAGCAACAGCGGGTAGCCATCGCCCGGGCATTCGCCTGTGAACCGGTGATCCTGTTTGCCGATGAGCCGACGGGTAATCTGGATAATCAGACTGGCCAGGATATCCAGCAATTACTGATGACCCTGAACCGGGAGCAGGGCACTACCCTGGTGATGGTCACTCATGACGAAACCCTGGCTGCCCGCTGTCAGCGGCGCCTGACCATTGAAGCCGGGCGTCTGCAGACATCCCGGGAGGAGACCGTCTGATGTCAGCCAGCCACAAGCTGGGTTCGGTGATGCGGGACTGGCGCCAGCGTGATGTCCGGGTCGTGCTCAGCGCCCTCGTCATTGCCGTCGCTACGGTTGCCATTATTGCCCTGTTTGCCAGTCAGTTACAGCGCACACTTATCACCTCTGCGAGCTCTTTCCTGGCAGCGGATCGTCAGCTTGAGGCGGAGCATGGTCAGCCCATACCGCCTCAGTGGCGGGACGAAGCCAGAAAACGCGGTCTGGAAACTGCCCGTATGGTGGAGTTCTCAACCATGCTCAGCGGCGGCGATCAGTTCCAGCTGGTGTCCATAAAGGCGGTAAGCGGCGAGTATCCGCTACGAGGACAGATCGAATTCCAGGCAGATGCGGCCAGTGAGCGCCAGTTGGTAGGGCAGGGTCCCCAGCCGGGGGAGGTCTGGCTTAATCCGCGACTAATGCGGTTACTGGAGCTTGAGGTTGGGGACACGGTAGATATTGGTAACCTGGCACTTACGGTTGCCGGGCTGCTGGTCCGCGAACCGGACGGAGGCTTCAACCTGGGCGGGCTGGCCCCACGGGTGATGATGCACGCCGACGATGTGGATGCCACGGGAGTGATTCAGCAGGGCAGCCGGGTCGAGTACATCAATCTGTTTGCTGGTGAAGAGGCCGCGCTGGATGGCTTTTATCAGTGGCTCGAGCCCCGACTGGAGCCTTCCCACGAATGGGAAAGCGTTCGGGATGGCGAGGCCCTGTCGGAATCCCTGCAACGGGCGGAACGTTTTCTGTTGCTTGGTGGCAGTATTGCCGTGCTGTTGGCCGCGGTGGCGGTGGCCGTCGCCAGCCGGCAATTCGCTGTCGGCCAGCGGGATACCGTTGCCCTTCTGAAGACCCTGGGGCTGTCGAGCCGGCGTATCGGTCAGATGTACCTGAGGCGACTCAGCCTCTGGGGTATCACCGGGCTAATGGGCGGGTTGCTGGTGGCATTGCCGGTCTACGGATTGCTCAATCGCCTGATGGCCGATCTGCTTGACCAGGATGTCCCGTTTACTGTCGATGCCCAGGCCCTGTTACCAGCTCTGGCAACAGCGTTGGTTTCCCTTTTCGCGTTCGCTTATCCGCCCATCCGCCGATTGCGGGATGTCCCTGCCATGCGGGTCTTGCGTAGCCAGCCAGGAGAAACTGATCGTCGCGCTTGGCTGGATCACGTCGTCGCTGTCATTGGGGTTTTTGGGCTGGTCTGGTTGTATGCCCGTGAGGTGACGCTGGTACTGGCACTGATTGGCGGACTGGTGGCGCTTCTCAGTGTACTCGCCCTGCTGGGCTGGTTGCTGCTGATGTTGTTGCGCCGGGTAACAGGCGGAGGTAATGCCTGGCGGCTTGCCCTGGTTGGCCTGTATCGACACCGCCGTGCCAGCCTGTCGCAGATTGCGGTATTTGCCATGACCCTGATGCTGGCGACAACCCTGGTTCTGGTGCGTTCCTCGTTACTGGCGGACTGGCAGGATCAGTTGCCGGAGCAGACCCCCAATCACTTTCTGATCAATATCGCACCGGACATGGTGGACGAGGTGGAAGCCTTCTGGCGTGAGCAGGGGCAGGGGGTGGATACCCTTTACCCCATGGTGCGTGGACGGCTGACCGAGATCAACGGCCAGCCGGTGCGGCAGGTTGTCAGCAAGGACAACAGCGTGGGCGCCCTGAACCGGGAGCTGAATCTCACCTGGATGGAGCAGTTGCCGAGCGACAACCGGATCGTTGCCGGCCGCTGGTTCGCCGAAGATCAGGTCACGGGCGTATCCATCGAAGCCGAACTGGCGGAGGAGCTGGGAGTCTCAGTGGGGGATTTACTCGGCTTTACCATTGGCTCGGAAACCATCGCGGAGCCCATTACCAGTATCCGCACCGTCCAGTGGGAGAGCATGAAGCCCAACTTCTATATGGCGTTCCCGCCCGGTGGGGCGTTGCAGGGACTGCCGGCCACCTGGATAACCAGCTTTTATCTGCCTGACGGTCGCAAGGATGCGCTGAACGACTTTACCCGGCAGTTTCCCACCGTGTCGCTGCTTGAAGTGGACCATATCATTGAGCGCATTCAGGAAATTGTCCGACAGGTTACCCAGGCAATTGAAGCCATACTGGCCTTGATTCTGGCGGCATCCCTGGTGGTTATGGCCGCGGTGGTAAGTGCTACCTTGCAGGACCGGCAGCGGGAGGGCGCTCTGCTGCGTACGCTCGGCGGACGGCAGTCGTTACTGGTCCGCAGCACCATGCTGGAGTTCGGGCTTGCGGGGCTGCTGGCCGGCGTGCTGGGCGTACTGGCGGCGGAGGCCTCGGTCTGGGCGTTGCAGTACAGAATGTTCGGTGGCGAGTTCCGGTGGCACTGGCAGGTGGCGTTGCCGGTACCACTGGTCAGCGCCATGGTGCTGGCGCTGTTGGGGCGGTGGCAGTTGGGGCCGGTCCTCAGGAGCAGCCCGATGCTGTTATTGCGTCGGCTGGAATAGTCCGGATAAGGGCTGGCTGTCAGCGATACTGGTCGAGGATCTCTTCCAGCTCACCGCGACTTTTCATGGCTGCCAGTTCGTTATCGAAGGCGTCGGCAAACTCTGTCCAGTCAGGACGTAGCATCAGGCGATAACCATAGTCGCTGATGGCTTGTTCGCTGTGGCGGAATTTGCCCTGCCAGTCGCGCTGGCGAATCACCCACTGGCCAACCGCCAGGTCCGCAATTGTCACGTCCAGTCCGCGTCCATGCAGTAAATAGGTGAATAGATCCTTGTCGTCCGCCACCTCGTACCGTTTGATTGTCTGGGAATCAAATAGAGGCTGCAGCAGAGGGTAGTGGTAACCCAGCGGTGTAACCACGGTGATGTCCTTGAGGTCGTCCACCGTGGTGAAGTGAAACTTCGAGTCTGCCGGGGCAAAGAACACTTCGCGAACAGGCACGATCGGATCGGTGAACAGAAACTGGTCCGGGTTTGATGTCCACTCCCGTGCCCGGGTGGTGCCATCGATATGCCCGTCCAGCAGCATGGTGTCCACCCGTTTGCGGGGAATGCGCAACACCGAAAACTCGTAACCCAGGCGCTGAGTGATCCGGCGGACCACATCAAAAGCGATGCCGCTATAGCTGCCGTCTTCGTTATGGATCAGGTAGGGGGGATAGCTAGTGGCGGAGACGTTGAACCTGAAGACACAGTCCTGGTGCAGAGGAGCTTTCTGGTCGACAGACTCGCTGGTCGCTACTGCAGGCGCCAGAACAAGAAACGCAGGAGCCAGCCAGCGTATGAGGGAAGCAAACGTCATAATCATACCCTTTCTTTACAGTTTCCAGCGGCACGGAAATTCCTCGCCGTGGAGTTCAGCTTGTCGGTTTAATATGGACCGGCCCTGGGAAAGCGGTATGGGCATCGCCGTAAAACCCGCGCCAGAAGGGTAGCGGGACATGAAACGGACGCCAATTGTTACGTGTTTCGCTCTGCGAATCAAGGTTGGGGAGGATGTCAGGAAGGCAGGATCAGGTGATCAGAATGTATCTTTAGAAAGCGGCAGATGTATTGGTCGAAGCGGATACTCCGGGGGGCAGCTTTGCCCCCCGGAACCAGAAGTTACCGCAGTTTGGACAGCTTGCGTTTGGCCTCCTCAGCCAGTTCACCTTCCGTTTTCGCCACCTGGTTGTAGTAAGCAGCGGCCTTATTGGAATCCCCCTGATGTGCGGCGATGTCACCGAGTCTCAGGTAGGCAATGGATGTGGGAACCACCTGTGCGGAGGCTTCCAGGTCGGCTTGTGCACCCTGAACGTCGCCGTGTTCCAGCCGGTTCAGTCCGCGGTAGAGGCGGTAGCTGAACATTTCAGGATAAAGCTCAACAGCACGGTTAAAGTCGGCTTTGGCCTTGTCCGGATTATTCATCGCCTCGTGGAGCCGGGCACGGGTCGCGTGGAAGGCAGCCTCATTCGGAGCCAGCTTCAGCGCCTGGTTCACCTTGTTCAGTGCACCGTCGTAGTCACCCTCACCGGCCCGCTTGAGAGCCTCATCGTGAAGGTCGTAGGCCGGTTGCAGGCGCTTCGCCTCGGCGATCATCTTCTGGTAGCGGTCCCGGTTGCGAACGCCGCCGGTGCCCAGTTCCTGCGCCAGGCGCCGGTTTTCTTCAACACGTTTCTGGGACGGCGGGTGGGTGGCGAAAAGACCGTCGAGGAAACCGGGTGAACGCCCTTCGGAAAGCTGCAGGAACAGTTCCTGAAGTTCGACCGCCCCCTGAGGGTCATAGCCGGCCTCCACCATATACTCGATACCGTAGCGGTCGGACTCCAGCTCGTGGGCCTGACTGTACTGCGACAGGGCCATCTGGCCGCCCACGGCGGCGCCGCCCATAATCAGTCCGCCCCATTCATTATCGCCCAGGGCCAGACCCAGACCGGCCATGCCGGCGCTCAGCAGCATACCCTGCTGCATGCGCTGAACACTGTGGCGGGCAGCTGCGTGGACAATCTCATGACCAAGTACCGATGCCAGCTGGGCTTCGTCATCGAGCTTTACCAAAAGGCCCCGGTTAATGGCGATCTTGCCCCCCGGCAGGGCCCAGGCGTTAGGCACGCTGCTGTTCAGTACGGCGAATTCGTAGGGCAGGTCCGGCCGATCGCTGACTTCAGCAAGCTTGTTGCCGACTTCCTGGATATACACCGTGAGCTCGGGGTCAAGGTAG
>JAJUHY010000176.1 GCA_029265735.1 Marinobacter segnicrescens
AAGACAGGTGATTTTCATACGATTTTCATACCGTGTACTATGCTTACGGTTAAGTCTGTAAGGATCGGCGGCGCAGGCAGCCTGATCGCGGTCGCCTGCCACCGTTAGAAAAATAACGCTGAAAGTTGTGCAGCCGTTCGTGGTCGGGTCTGCGAATGGGCGCGCACCATCCGTCAGGGGAGTCTGCAGAGTGGGTAAGGTAGTTAAAGACGAATACCAGACAGATTATGTCGCGGGCCAGGACAACATCAATCCGTTCGGCCTCGACTTACACGCGCCCGTGTTTCCGGTCGCGGCGATTCTGGTGGTTATTTTTGTCGTCGGCACGCTGATGTTTCCAGTTGAAGCCAAAGCGCTTCTGGACGGAACCAAGAACGGAATCATCAACAACTTCGACTGGTTCCTGATTCTCAGTGCCAATATCTTCGTGGTGTTTTCCATTGCGCTGGCGCTTATGCCGGTGGGCAGGATCCGGCTCGGTGGCCAGGACGCAAAGCCTGAGTTCACCCGGCTGTCGTGGTTCGCCATGCTGTTTGCGGCGGGCATGGGCATCGGGTTGATGTTCTGGGCGGTGGCCGAGCCGGTGGCTTATTACACCGGCCACTGGGAGATGTCGCCATTTAACGTAACCCCGGAGACAGAAGCAGCCCGGCATCTGGCGATGGGCTCCACCATGTACCACTGGGGCCTCCATCCCTGGGCTATTTATGCTGTGGTTGCCCTGTCACTGGCGTTTTTTGCGTTCAACAAGGGCATGCCATTGACCATACGTTCGGCATTCTTTCCGCTGTTGCGGGACCGGGTGTGGGGCTGGCCCGGGCATATCATCGATATCCTTGCGGTGCTTGCCACCATCTTCGGGCTCGCCACGTCCCTGGGTTTTGGTGCCCAGCAGGCGGCGTCAGGGCTGGATTACCTGTTCGGGGTGTCCTCGGGTCTGAATGTGCAGATGGCGATTATCACCGGCATTACCTTTATTGCCCTGATCTCGGTTCTTCGTGGCCTCGATGGCGGCGTTAAAGTGCTGAGTAATATCAACATGGGGCTGGCTGTTTTACTGCTGCTCTTTGTCTTCCTTGCCGGACCGACGTTTAAAATTTTCGAGACACTGTGGGTGACCAGTTCCAGCTATGTTTCCAACTTCATTGGTCTGAGTAACCCTTTCGGTCGTGAGGATGAGGGCTGGATGCGAGCCTGGACCGTTTTCTACTGGGCCTGGTGGATTTCCTGGTCGCCGTTCGTAGGCATGTTTATCGCCCGGGTGTCAAAGGGGCGGACGGTACGGGAGTTCATCACCGCGGTACTGATTATTCCCACCATCGTTACCACATTCTGGATGAGTGGGTTTGGGGGCACGGCCCTGGATCAGCTTCAGAACGGCATTGGTGTGTTGTCCCAAGAAGGGCTTACCGATATCTCCCTGGCGACATTCCAGGTGTTTGAGAACATGCCCTGGACCGGAATCAGTTCCTTTGTGGGCATTGTGCTGGTGCTGCTCTTTTTCGTGACGTCGTCCGACTCTGGCTCACTGGTCGTTGACAGCATTACCGCCGGTGGCAAAACCGATGCGCCTACGGCCCAGCGGGTGTTCTGGGTGGTGATGGAGGGTGCCATTGCCGCGGCGCTGATCTTTGGTGGCGGTGCCGATGCCCTCGGTGCTATTCAGGCGTCTGCGGTCAGTGCCGGTCTGCCGTTTACGGTAATTCTGCTGATTATGTGCTGGGGGCTGTTCAAGGGCCTGACCCACGAACGCAGGTTGTTGCTCGCTGAGGGCAAACTGTAGGCAGGTGACACCTGATAAGAGACCGGAGCAATGGCTCCGGTTTCTTTATTATGGGCGGCGGGGAAGCACTGGACTAAAGAGTGGCAGTCTGTCGGACAGTCAAGCGCCGAAGGTGGTCATGGCGTAGGCTGCGCGTTTCTCGGGTGTGAAATGGGGCCGCTTCAGGGACTCGATATTTCGCAGGCGAGGCAGCAGGCCCTTGCCGTTGGCCATCTGGATGGCGAGGCCGGGGCGGGCATTCAGTTCCAGCAGCAGAGGACCTTCCACCTCGTCGAGGACCAGATCGACGCCGATGTAGCCCAGTCCGGTGGCCTCGTAACAGCGTGCCGCCATGACCAGCATGGTATCCCAGTCGTCAATCGTAATGTTGTTGACTGGAAGCCCGGTGTCAGGGTGCAGCAGAACCTGCCGGTTAAACTGCACCGCATGGAGCGCCTGTCCGGTGCCAATATCCAGGCCGACACCCACAGCGCCCTGATGGAGGTTGGCCTTGCCGTCTGAATCCCGGGTTGAAAGCCGGAGCATGGCCATCACCGGATACCCCTGAAAGACCACGATGCGGATGTCCGGCACGCCCTGAAACGAATATTTGGCGAGCAGGGCGGTCGGGCGTACCAAGTCTTCAACAATAGCCACATCCGGCGTGCCACCGAGACTGTACAGCCCTGCCAGAATGTTACTGAGATGGCGCTCCAGGTAGCTGAGGGAGAGCAGTGCGCCGGAAGTCTTTACGTACTGACTACCTTCCCGGCGACTGATCACGGTAATTCCCTTGCCGCCGGAACCCTTGGAGGGCTTGATCGCGAAGCCCTCAAGATCCTTTGCCATCTCGCTGAAACGGCTGATCTCATGCTGCCGGCGGACCACCTGGCGCAGGCGGGGCGTTTTGATCTCAAACTCTTCCGCCAGTAACTTGGTCTTCAGCTTGTCGTCTACCAGCGGGTAGGCGCGACGGTCGTTGTAGCGGGAGATGTACGCTACGTTGCGCTCATTCATTCCCAGGATTCCCGCCCGGGACAGGCGAACAGGGGAAATCCATGAGTTCATGAAAAGTCCTTCACCGGGCTGAACCGGCGCAGCTCAGAGAGTTTGTAGCCGGTGTACTGACCCATCAGCAGTACCAGTCCGAAGGTAACCAGGTGCAGCTCGGGGAAATTGAATGACAGGTGCCGGGCCAGGGGTGCATCCATCACCAGATAGGCCAGTATCGCTACAAACAGGCTGCCAAAGCCCTGAGTGACCACCTCCCGGGCGCCGTCCTCCTCCCATAGAATCGACATACGTTCAATGGTCCACGCCAGGATGACCATGGGGAAGAAGGTCACCGTCATGCCGGTATTGAAGCCCATCTGATACCCGACGATGCTGATGCCAGTTGTGATCCCGATAACCAGAATGATCAGTGCCGATATCCGTGCCACCAGCAGCAGGTTCAGGCTCGATAAATAGCTGCGCATCAGCAACCCGAGAGTGACCACGGACAGGAAGGCGATCAGCCCCGGCACCAGCGACGTCTGGACAAAGGCAACCGCGATCAGTACTGGCATAAACGTGCCAGAGGTACGGATGCCGATGATAATGCGCATAAAGGCGACAACAAGGGCGCCAAGGGGTAGTAACAGCAGCATGCGGAACATGCCCTGTTCCTCAATGGGCAGTTCATACAGGCTCAGAAATCCGAGGCCGCCGCCACTGCCTTCCCGGGTAGCCAGTTGCAGGGCCGGTACTGTCTGCTGCAGCATGGAAAAGTTGATCTGGGAATTGCCGCCGCCCATGACGTCGAGCAGTGACGAGGCCTCCTGACGCCACAGCAGCACGTCATCGGGCAGTCCCTGCTGGCCGGTTTCAGGGTGGAAAGTGAGCCAGCGCTGGCCGTTGTGAATCTGCAGAAAAGGCCGCAAAGGCTGCAGGCGCCGGGCATCCTCCAGCTTCAGGCCATCCGCCACCCGGGCCGGAATGGCCGCATGGTTGAGCATGTGCTGGAGCAGTGTCACATAGGAATTGTTATTCAGCAGCAGGGCAATGTTCTGATCAGGTTCGGATGAGCGCATCAGCTTGATCAGTTCCCGGGTCATGCTTTCCGGACTCGCCGACTTGGCGGCGACCCGTTCCAGAACCTCGGCGACCGCAGTCGCTTCCGGCTCGGTCCAGTACACGGACTGGGGCAGTGGCGCCAGGGTCTCGGGCTCAACGATGGTGTCGTCGGGTGTCAGCTGTACGTTGAAATAGATCGTCTGCGGGCCGTCGGCTTCGCGAATACTCCATTCCGCCCGCAGGTCGCCGGAATCTTCGATCAGTGAGAATCCGTAGCCGGGTGAGGCCGCCTGCCGGGAGAGTACCCGGAAGCCGGGCGGACTGTCTGGTACGTTGAGACTCACCAGAACTTCCCGGCCAGTCGCTTCAAAATCGATGCGGGCTTCAACCATCCAGACGGGTTTCTGCTCCCCGGCCAGCCAGGGGATACCCAGTTGAACATGACGGGTTGTTGCCAGCCCAATGCCGGCTGCAATCAGAAGAAAAATGGCAAAATAGAAAGCGAAGCGGGAACGCTGTCTCAAGAGGAATGTCCTCAGTCGTTCGTGGTGGCGCTGGTGCGAATGGACCGGGGCAGTTCGGTACTGTATTCCTTACCTACATCGATCAGCATGACGTCCCGCAGGATGTTTCGACCGATGAGTAATGGATAGGTAAGGTGGTTCCGGTCGCTCAGTGTGAATTCAGCCCTTTGTTCATGGTCACCGATCCGGAACTGAAGCTCAACCACCGCACGGCGCTCGGCGGTTTCCTCGTTAGCCTGGACGATTCGAACGTTGCGGACCACCTTGTGCTCAAGGGTTTCGAATTCGCCTTCCTTGCCAGGCACCGGGACGTTAAAGCGCACCCACTCCTGACCATCCCGCTCAAAGCGCTGTACATCCCGGGCGTCCATGGATGATGTCTCGGCGCCACTGTCGATACGGGCGTCATAGACGAAGCTCGGCCCCACCAGAAAGGCTTTCTCCACTTCCCCCACCACCAGCTTGCCCTTTACCCGGGCACTGGAGCCGTTATCGCTTGTTACCTTCGCAGCACAGAC
>JAJUHY010000113.1 GCA_029265735.1 Marinobacter segnicrescens
ACCAATAACGCCTGTCAGTCATGCTGAAAATTGACGGAGCATGCCTGCAGAGTAACAGGAGATGGAATACGGTAAAATTTTTACCGATTACATATTGTTACGGTTATTTAGTTAAACTTAAAGTAGCAAACCCCTTGCCGGACGCCAGGAACCCATAACATGACAATGTTTAACGTTTTACGGGTTCAACCGTGCCGGGGTTCTCCATCCCTACGTCCAGCAGGGTTTTGCCAGGCCGTTCCGGAACCTCACGAACCAGCCGCGGGACCAGGTAGCCGGCCAGCCGGGCCTGGAGCTTGCGGACAAGACCCCGGGCCTCGTCGTCGCTGACATCGAAATGATGAGCCCCGGCAACCGGGTCGAAGGCGTGCAGGTAATAGGGCAGCACGCCGGCGTCGAAGAGCGCTTCGCTCAGCTGTTCCAGTACGTCAGCATTGTCGTTGACACCCCGGAGAATCACGCTCTGGTTGAGCAGTGTCACGCCGGCGTCACGGAGCCGTTTCATGGCCTCTCGCACGTTGTCGTCGATCTCACGGGGATGATTCACATGAACCACCATCACCACATCCAGCGGGCATTCCTGAATCCAGGCAAGCAGTGCCTCGTCCACTCGCTGCGGGATCACAATGGGCAGGCGGCTGTGAATGCGCAAGCGGGTCAGCGAGGGTACCGTTGCCAGGGCTTGAGCCCAGCCTGCCAGTAAGCGGTCGTTAGCTGCCAGTGGATCGCCGCCGCTGAGAATCACTTCGTTGATTTCCGGGCTGGCTTTCAGCGTATCGATCACGTGCTTTCGCTGAGCCGGCGACAGGCGGTGGTCTGCATAGGGGAAGTGTCGCCGGAAACAGTAGCGACAGTTGATGGCGCACTGGCCGGTTACCATCAACAGGGCGCGGCTGCGGTATTTGCGGATCAGTCCCGGCGCGGCGGTAGCATCGCTTTCCTGCAGAGGGTCGCGAACATAGCCAGCATGGGATTCGCCTTCCGCCGCCAGCGGGAGTACCTGGCGCAGGAGGGGATCATCCGGATCCTTGGGGCGGATACGGGACAGCCAGGGTTCGGGCACCCGTACCGGGAACGCGAGATGGCCAGCCCTGGCCTGTTGAGCCAGGGCCAGGTCGTTCAGGCCAAGGCGTTGCAGCAGTTCGGCCGGGCTGGTTATCGAGGTGGCCAGCAGGCTCTGCCAGGCGGGAACACTGTGATCCGGATCGCGGGCAGGGCTCCGGGCTTCTACAGAAGCGGTGGTTCGCTGTATCATAGTGGACTTTCACACCTTAACAGCGTCATTTCAGATGAGGGTTTCATGGCTTCCTATTCTACCAACGAATTTCGCAGTGGTCTTAAGGTCTTGCTGGACGGCGATCCCTGCGTAATTCTCGATAACGAGTTCGTTAAGCCCGGTAAGGGTCAGGCGTTCAACCGCGTGAAACTCCGGAACCTGATGACCAACCGGGTCTGGGAACGTACCTTTAAATCAGGAGAAAGTCTCGAGGCTGCTGACGTTGTTGATCAGGATATGGAATACCTGTACACCGACGGCGAGTTCTGGCACTTCATGAAAACCGACGGTTCCTTTGAGCAGTTTGCGGCGGATGCCAAGGCTGTAGGCGACACGCTCAAGTGGCTCAAGGAACAGGACGTTTACACTATCACACTGTACAACGGCGCGCCGCTGACGGTAACTCCGCCGAACTTTGTCGAGCTGGAGGTTGTGGAAACCGATCCCGGCATGAAGGGCGATACCGCCCAGGGTGGTTCCAAACCTGCGACCCTGTCCACCGGTGCTGTGGTTCAGGTGCCGCTGTTTATTGCTGTGGGTGAGGTGTTGAAAGTGGATACCCGTACGGGTGAGTACGTCAGCCGGGTCAAAAGCTGATCAGGGGCTGTTGTGAATCCTGATGGGACGCTGCCCGGAGCAGCGTCCGACTGGCGACCTACTGCAACACGCCAGATCCTTGAAAGCCGCGCACACCAGTTGCAATGGGTCCGCGGCTTCTTTGCCGAGCGTGGCGTACTGGAGGTGGAAACGCCGATCCTTGCGCAGTGCGGTGTCACCGATCCCAACATCGACTGCATAGAGGCTTCACCCATCCCGGTGGCAGGCTGGCCGCAGCCCAGAGGCTGGCTACAGAGCTCCCCTGAATACCATATGAAGCGTCTGCTGGCAGCAGGGGCGGGCAGCATCTATCAGATCAGCCGGGTGTTCCGCGACGGTGAACGCGGACGTCGCCATAATCCTGAGTTCTCCATGGTGGAGTGGTACCGGCCCGGCTGGGATGATGATCAGCTGATGGATGAAGTGGCGGCTCTGGTAACCGGCATCCTGGACGTTCCGGAGCCGGAGCGCATTCCTTATCGAGAATTGTTGATCCGTCACGCCGGACTGGACCCCATGACCGCCGATATGGCCGAGTTACGGCGCGTCTGCTATCCGCTGGCTGGCGACCGGCAACTGGTGGATGGGCTCGACCGTGACAGTTGCCTGGATCTGATCATGAGTTTTCAGGTGGAGCCAGCACTGGGGCATGAGCGGCCTGTGTTTATTACCCGCTACCCTGCCAGCCAGGCTTCCCTGGCCCGAACCAGCCTGGATGACGGGCACCAGGTCGCCCATCGCTTTGAGTTGTATGTGAAGGGTATTGAGCTGTGTAACGGTTACTGGGAGCTTACCGATGCCGATGAGCAGCGTCACCGTTTCGAGGCTGATAACGCCCGTCGCCGGGAACTGGGCAAGCCGGAAATGCCGTTGGATGAACGCCTGCTGGCGGCTCTTGAAGCGGGCTTGCCAGAATGTGCCGGCGTCGCCCTGGGGCTGGACCGGCTACTGATGCTCAAGTGCGGCGTGGATGATATCAGTGAGGTTCTGGCGTTTCCTGCGGAGCGTTCCTGACCGCCGCCAGGGCCTCGCCGAGACGTAGCCGGTCCCGGGACTGGAGATCTGCCCGCCAGCCGGTCGCGCCTTTGGGGAATACCAGAATCACTGTCGATCCCAGCCGGAAACTGCCCATTTCCTCGCCCCGCTCGTACCAGATCGCTGGGGACTGGTCCTGATAGTCATAGGATGTCACCTCACGTCGCCCCGGCTTCGGCGCAACAACGCCAGCCCAGCGGGTTTCAACGCTCCCCACGATCATCGCACCGACCAGCACCATGGCCATGGGGCCGGCTTCTGTATCGAAGATGGACACCACCCGCTCGTTGCGGGCGAAAAGTCCTGGTACGGCCTCGGCTGTTACCGGATTAACGGAAAACAGGCGTCCAGGCACATACACCATTTCCCGCAGCGTGCCGGCAATTGGCATGTGAATGCGGTGATAGTCGTGGGGTGCCAGATAGATGGTCGCGAACTCCCCATCTTCAAAGGGCCTGGCCCGTTCAATATCGCCGCCCAGCAACTCCACCAGGCTGAAGCACTGGCCCTTGGCCTGAAACACGCGGTCATGACTGATCTGTCCCAGCTGGCTGACGGTGCCGTCTACCGGACTCACGACCGTTTCCGGCCCGCCAGTCAGCGGGCGCAGCCCTGGCTTGAGTTCCCTGGTAAAGAAGGCGTTGAACGTCGGGTAACTGGCCAGATCTTCGTTGGCGGCTTCGCTCATGTTTACGCCGTAGCGGCCGATAAACCAGCGTATGACAGGGGTGAGAATGGGCTTGGGGGCGCGGCAGTCCGCCAGCTTCCCGGCGAGCCGGGAAATCAGCAGTTGTGGCACCACATACTGTATCAGGACAAAAAGCCGGTCGAGCATGAATCAGAAACCTTTCACTATCGGGCGCGTGAGTTTAGCAAAACCAGCTTATTGGTAGAAAACATTTATCGGTTTTACCGTTACAAAATGTCATTGCTATCGTGGCCGCTTAGCGAATAACCTCTTTGTCAGTCGCTGCATTTTCCGTGAGTTCATTCAGGTAGACGGTCATTTATCCATGGGTCTAATAGTCGGTAGTATTATCGTTCTGGTCAGCGTATTGGCAGGTTACACGCTGCATGGCGGCAACCTGATGGTACTTTGGCAGCCAACCGAGGTGTTGATCATCGGTGGTGCGGCGTTGGGGGCGTTTATCATTGCCAACCCCATGGGCACCATCAAGGACGTATTCAGAGGCGTTATACGCCTGCTTACCGGTTCGCCCTACAACAAGGCGTTTTATATGGATCTGCTGAGCCTGTTGTACGACATCTTTGACAAGTCCCGCAAGCAGGGCGTCATGGCCATCGAGGAAGATATAGATAACCCGGGCGAAAGTCCGATTTTTACCCGCTACCCGGCAGTGATGAAGTCCACGCACCTTACCGACTTTATCACCGACTATCTGCGCATCATCAGTGCAGGCAATATGGCTCCCCATGAGCTTGAAAGCCTGATGGATCAGGAGCTGGAGACCCGCCAGCAAGAGCTCGAAGAGCCGGCCCATGCGGTGAACAAGATTGCTGATGCGTTGCCTGGTCTGGGTATTGTGGCGGCGGTGCTGGGTATCGTCATCACCATGAACTTCATGTCGGAAGGGCCAGATAAAATCGGTATGAGTGTGGCCGCGGCACTGGTTGGGACATTTCTCGGTATCTGGATGGGCTACGGTTTCGTGGGGCCCACTTCCATTGCGCTGGAGCACCATGCGAAATACGAACTGCGCGCCTACGAATGCGCCAAGGCAGCCATTCTTGCCACGGTTTCAGGCCAGGCTCCGCAAATGGCCATAGAGTTCGGCCGCAAGGCACTACCCAGCGACAAACGGCCAAGTTTTCAGGAGCTGAATGACCATGTTCGCTCCCGTTAAACACTCCGGTACCGACAGTCGCCAGAACAAAGGCAGGTGCGAAGTTGTCTGATCAACCGATCATCATAAAGCGGGTCAAAAAGCGGTCGGCAGCCCATCACGGCGGCTCCTGGAAAGTAGCCTTTGCGGATTTCGCCACGGCGATGATGGCCTTTTTCCTGGTGCTCTGGCTGACCACGGCGGCGACTCCGGAGCAGAAAGAAGCTGTCCAGGGCTATTTCCGTGACCCGGTGGGTTACAGCGAAGGCGGCAATCGCAACCCCATCGATCTGGGGGGCAGCGCATCTGTGGTCGAAGCCAGCAATGCCGATCAGGCCGGTAACCTGATCACCCTGGACGAGCAACACATCGAGACCCTGGCCGATCAGCTGGAACTGCGACAGATGGAGGAGTTGTTCCAGGATCTCAAGGAAGAAATTGCACGGAACGAGACTTTGCGGGAATTCCGCGACCAGTTGCTGATCGACATCACCGATGAAGGGCTCCGCATCCAGATCGTTGACCGGTCCCAGCGCCCCATGTTCGACAGCGGCAGCGCTCAACTCAAGGATTATTCCCAGGACATTCTTTATCAGCTTGCGAAGCCACTAAGTACGGTGAGCAACAAGCTCTCAATCACTGGCCATACGGATGCGACCCCGTACGTCAGTCGCCCGGGCTACACCAACTGGGAACTGTCGGCAGACCGGGCCAACGCCGCCCGCCGGGCACTGGTTACTGGTGGGGTTCGCGGTCAGCAGATAGCGCGGGTTGTCGGTCTTAGCGACTCATTGATGATCGACGAGGGGAATCCCTACGCGCCGGTCAACCGCCGCATCTCGATCATCGTACTGAACAAGAAAGCCGCCGGGGAGATTCAGGGGCGCGCTCTGCCGGGCAGTGAGCCATTGATCGATCTGACACGGCCATCGGAAGAAGAGCAGGAAGCCGCCCGGGAGCAGCTGAAAAGCGGCGAGTGGGCGAAACCGGAGGAGACAGTCCGTCCTGAAGAGCTGACCTGGTAAAAGTCGTCAGCTCAGCTTCAGCCCCCGGGCCTGCTGCTCTTCCATGGCTTGCAAAATCCGTCGGAAGCTCTGCAGCCGCTGTGGCGTAACCTGGCCCTCACGCACGGCCTCATCCAGCGCACACCCGGGCTCGCCTTCGTGGTGGCAGTCCCTGAACCGGCAATGGCCGGCGACATCCCGGATCTCCCGGAAACCATAGACGATCTCCTCCGGCGTCATATGCCACAAGCCAAACTCACGGATACCGGGGGAGTCAATCAGATGACCTCCGCCTTCCAGATGAAACAGCCTTGCTGTGGTTGTGGTGTGGGTGCCCTTGCCGGTGCTCTCAGACACGGCGCCGACTTTCAGCTCCCGGCCGGGAACCAGAGTCTGCACAATGGACGATTTGCCAACCCCCGATTGCCCGACGAAGACAGTGGTACGGTTTCTGACCAGGCCGGTTATGGCATCACCATGAATCTCAGGATGGTGGGCAGAAGCCTCCACCACGTCGTAACCCAGGGATCGGTAGCGATCCAGCAGGGCTTCAATGCGACTCCGATTCTCGTCGGTCAGCAAATCCGCCTTGTTCAACAGCAGAACAGCCGGGATTTCGGTGTTCTCGGCAGCCACCAGATAGCGGTCAATCAGGTTGTCGTGGGGCTCTGGCTCTGGCGCAATCACC
>JAJUHY010000163.1 GCA_029265735.1 Marinobacter segnicrescens
GACAGCAGCCATGTTTATTGCCCACACCACTGACTGCCGGCAGGTCCGGACTCCTTCGGTAGCGTTTGCGCTGCTTGGGCTGCTGCTTGTTTTTCTTTCCTCGGTAACCTATCAGCAGACCACCGCCCCCCGGGTGGGCCTGGGTTTTGTGGGGCCTCTGGACTATCTGGTGGTCGCAGGTCATCACGAAACCCTGCGGGTGCTAAGCAGTGATGCCGATACGGATAGCGGCGATGGTCCTGACCCGGATTTCCCAGGCTGGCCTGGCCAGTCGTCGCATCGGCAACCTCAGCGCGGAGCCTCGGAGTTCATCCAGACGGGCACGACCGTTGCTGTACCGCAGCCTGGCCGCTACCTCCGCCCCCATCTCCGTGCTCCACCTCTGGCGTAATCCTGACTAAATCCATGGCTGCTGAACGCCGTAGCCTGCCGATGTGTTTTTTGAGGATTACCCATGAAATCTCTGAGTTCTCGGGCCATTGTCTATGGCCTGGTGATCGTGCTCGGGTTGCTGAGCGCGTTACCGAATCTTCTGTCGCCGGAATGGGCGAAAAAAATGCCGCAGTGGTATCAGGACAATACTGTTTCGCTGGGGCTGGACCTGCAGGGCGGGTCTCATCTGTTACTGGAAGCCGATCTGGATGGCCTGTACCTCGGTGAACAGGAGGCGATTGCTGAAGAAGTCCACACAGCGCTTCGCAAGGAACGAATCTCCGCAGCCCGGCCCCGGGTTTCGGAGCAGGGCGTCGATATTGGCATACGTCATCCGGACCAGTTATCTGCGGCTGTCCGGATTGTCCGATCGCTGACCGGAAGTTCCGCAGACGGGCCCAGGTTCACTGTGGAAGCGAAGGACAGCCGCCTGTGGCTCACCCTGACGGATAACTGGAAGACCTATCTTTCCCGGGACGCGGTTGAGCGCAGTCTGGAAGTGGTACGACGCCGGCTGGATGAGACCGGTCTGGTAGAGCCCAGTATTACCCGACAGGGTAGCGAGGGCATCCTGGTGCAGATGCCCGGTGTGGCTGACCCGGCAGAGATTCGCAGCCTGCTGGGCACAACCGCGAAGATGACTTTCCACTGGGCAGCACGACCAGATGCGTCCGGAGCACTGGACGCCACCATGGTACTGCCGGGGGCACACGATGATCGTAGCTATGAGCTGGAGCGTCGGGTCGCCATGGCCGGGGAGCGGATTCGTGATGCACGCATGGCTTTCAACCAGAATACCGGCGAACCGGTGGTTAACTTCACCCTCGACAGGGCCGGGGCACGACAGTTTGCGGACATGACCCGCAATAACATCGGCCGTCCACTGGCAATCGTGCTGGACGACAAAGTGATCACTGCGCCGGTTATTCGCAGTGAAATCGGCGCCAGCGGTGAAATCAGCGGCAGTTTTACCACCCGTGAGGCGAGCGAACTGGCGCTGTTACTACGGGCAGGCGCATTGCCTGCGCCATTGGAAGTGGTCGAGGAGCGCACGGTAGGCCCCGATCTGGGTAGCGACGCCATCGCCATGGGGCTGACCACCGGCCTGTTGGGTGCCGCCATGGTAATTGCCTTTATGGTGGGACTGTACGGCCGTTGGGGGCTGATCGCCTGTGTCGGCCTGACCGTTAATATCGGACTGGTATTTGGTGTCCTGAGTCTGCTCGGCGCGACCCTGACGTTACCGGGTATTGCCGGCATCATTTTGACCATCGGCATGGCCGTAGATGCCAATATCCTGATCAACGAACGTATCCGCGAGGAAGCCGGGCGGGGCAAGCCGGCCTGGATGGCGCTCCGCGAGGGCTTTGGTAAAGCCTATCGCACGATCATGGACTCCAACTTCACCACGCTGATTGCCGTGAGCCTGCTGTTTCTGTTTGGCAGCGGTCCGGTACGGGGTTTTGCTGTCACTATTGGAATTGGTTTGGTGACGTCACTGTTTACGGCCATTGCGGTAACCCGCCTTATCATGGAGTGGCACATTCGCGGCCGGGAGCGGGAACCGTTACGGATATCAGGCATTGCCTTGCTGGATCGCCTGAGTAGTAAGGGCGTGGACTTGATGCGCGGGCGGGTGATTGGCCTGACCGTCTCGGTAGTGCTTTCTATCGCGGCGGTGGGACTTTTCTTCCAGTCGGGACTGAAGTACGGCGTCGACTTTACCGGTGGGACAGTGGTCGAAGTGCAGGCCCAGGACCTTTCGCTGGAGCCTCTGCGGTCCACGTTACTGGACGAAGGTATGGCGGACGCGGGCATTCAGGAATTCGGCTCCGATGGCCGGTTCCTGATCCGTCTGCCGACCGATCCGGGGCAGAGCGGTTCCACGGCTGATCAGGTGGAGCTGCTCAAGGGCGCTGTTCTGACCGCGGCCCCTGAGGCTGATTTCCCGAAAGTGGATATGGTGGGCCCCAAAGTCAGCGGATCATTTGGTGACAAGACGATTCTGGCGATTCTGCTGGCGGGAACGGGAATGCTCGGTTATCTGTGGTTCCGCTTTGAGTCCCATTTCGCCATTGCGGCAACTCTGACCATTGCTCTGGATCTGACCAAAACCATCGGCTTTTTCGCACTGGCCGGGGTGGAGTTCAACCTGACGGCGGTAGCGGCGTTACTGGCACTGATGGGGTATTCGGTTAACGATAAGGTGGTTGTCTTTGACCGGATTCGGGAGAACATCCGTGCGACCCCGGATCGCCCCATGCTGGAGCTACTGAACAGCAGTATTTCGTCCACTCTGACGCGAACCATCTTTACATCCGTCACGACCTTCCTGGCGCTGTTGCCCATGGGGATTGCAGGGGGAGCGGCAGTGGCCAGTTTCGCGTTGCCGATGCTGGTCGGGGTGGTGATTGGAACCACGTCGTCCATCTTTATCGCATCGCCGATTCTGTGCTATCTGGCGCAACGCCGTAGCCGGAAAAGTCTGGCGCAGCTACGGCCGACGGTGGAAGAGATAAGGCGGGAGCTTGAGCTGATTCCGTAATAGCCAGGCTCAGGCACCGCAGGTGCTATGCCTGTGCTTTACGGTGACTTGATATAAAAAGGGAAACCCTGGGGGCGAGACTCGCACCCAGGGCTGCATCAGCTATACCTGAGCTATCCCTGTTTAAGAGTTACAACCGGTCCAGGGTCTGTTCAATCCAGGCCTTGTGCCGGCGTTCGTCGGCCAGTCCGCGCTCCAGAATGGTCTGTATGGAGGCCTCGTAGCCTTTCTTGACGGCTTTTTCGTATTCGCTGTTGGTCTGTTCCTCGTTGGATTTCATGGCGCTGAGAATGGCTTTATCTCCTGCCAGGTCAGCCAGAACCACCTTGCCCTTGGTGAGCATTTTCTTGGCGTCGCCTTTTGTTTCCGGATCGCCGCCTGCGTTACGCACCGCCTGGCTCAGCTCCTCAATATGCCGCCGATGGTCTCCCAGGAATTCCGTCAATTGCTGCTTGTAGGCCGCGTTGTCCAATCGCTCAATAGCCGCTTCATACGCCGCGATGGCGTCGTAATCCAGCTGGATCAGGTCATTCAGATCTGACGTTACCTTGCTTGCGTCGGTTACGGTAGCCATAAGGTTCTCCTCTCATATTGATCTCATCGGCCGTTTGCAGCCTGTATGGTCATCAGGGGGTTACCTGAGCCACACCAATAACTTGCGAAGAACGGGCCAGAATAGTGGCCTGGGGAGATCGGTAGCTGAACGCCGCGATAGCGGGGTCTTGCGAGGTCAGGTCAGGGTGAGAAAGGGGGAGCCAGCGCCCTTCTGCATGACAGGTTTACTGGCTCCCGGTAAATTTTACAGGCTTTTCTATTCTGAGCCGCTTCAGAATGACGGCTTAGCCGGTCTGCTGCAGGGCGTCTCGTAGCTGGTCCTTGGTCATTTTGCTGCGACCGGGGATGCGCTGTTTCTGAGCCTGCGCGTAGAGTTCATCCCGGCTGAGGTCTTCCATGGTCGAGCTGTCCGTACCGGACTTTGGCTTCTTGCCCCGCTGGCGGGAGGTTTTCGATGTCTCACGTGGCTCCTTGTCATTCATCTTGCCTTTCAGGCGGTCCTTGAGCACCTGCATCAGGTCCACCACGTTGCTCTCCGGGGCAGCCTCTTCCGGAGCCTGCTCGGATTCGAGCACATCCTTGCCGGACTTCAGCTTCCTGGCAATTAGTTTTTGAAGCCGTGCCGCCTGTTCTTCCTGCAGCACGTCCGGGTCGAGTTTATCTTTGGATAAATCCTTGATTGCCCGCCGCAGTTCCTTGGCGACCTGTTTATCTGCCGCCGGCTTCTCTGGCAACCCGACCTGGTCGGGCGAACGGATTTCGTCATGGAAGCGCAGGGTTTCTGCCCGCAGAATGCCCCGTTCTGCCATGATGGCGATCAGGTACTCCCGATCACGCATCACAAAGGTGGCGATTCCCGCCCGCTGTTCTTCTTCCATGGATCGGGCCAGCAACCGGTAGGCTTTGTTGGTATCAGAATCCGGGGCGAGGAAATAGCCTCTCTCAAAGAAAACCGGATTAATTTCTGCCAGAGGGACGAAGCGGCCAAGGTCGATTTCCCGGGTTTTCTCCGGGGCCAGGGCTTCCAGTTCCTCGTCCTCGACAACCACAAACTGGTCCTTGTCCACTGGGTAGCCCCGGACGATGTCGTCACGGGTCAGGGCCTTGTCCTCTTTTTCACAAACGTATTGCCGGCGCAGCGGGTTGCCTTCCTCATCCACCATATTCAGGGACAGTGATTTGCCCCGGTTGGCGGGAAACAGTGACACCGGCAGGCTGACCAGCCCGAATACGATGATGCCGGACCAGAAGGGTCGGGGTTGATGAGGCTCCTGCGCCTCGTCTTTTTCCTCTGCTTTATTTTCTGCTTTTTGCGGCTTTTTTCGTGCCATGCTTTTGCTCCTTCAGGCTCGCTTCCAGGGCGGCGGCAACGTTATCCACGGGCTTCCTGCGGGCAGGAGCCTTGCGCCGTATACGGCCGCCCTTGCGTTTTTTGTCGATCAGTTCGAGTACCCTCTCACGGTACTCATCCTGGTAGGATTCAGGCTCAAAATCAGCGTCCAGCATGCCGATCAGCTGCCGCGCCATGGCCAACTCTTTTTTATCCAGGGCCTTGCCTTTCGGCGC
>JAJUHY010000251.1 GCA_029265735.1 Marinobacter segnicrescens
CTTTTCTCGAAGCGTCCAGCGGCCCCTACAGCGTTCGCACCCAGCGTGTTTCAAGCCTGGTGAGCGGGTTCGGTGGCGGCACCATTCACTACCCGACAGGTACATCCGGCACCATGGCGGCGGTTGTGGTCATCCCTGGCTTTGTTTCTGCCGAGTCGTCCATCGACTGGTGGGGACCGAAACTCGCGTCCCATGGCTTTGTGGTAATGACCATTGACACCAACAGCGGCTTCGACCAGCCACCCAGCCGGGCAACCCAGATCAATAACGCGCTGGACTATCTGATAGAGCAGAACGACAGCCGTAACAGTCCCGTCAACGGCATGATCGATACCAGTCGACTGGGTGTGATCGGCTGGTCCATGGGTGGCGGTGGTACCCTGCGGGTGGCAGCGGAAGGTCGCATCAAGGCGGCCATTCCCCTTGCACCCTGGGACACTTCGTCACTGCGTTTCCGGGATATCCAGACCCCAACCCTGATTTTCGCCTGTGAAAGCGACGTGATTGCGCCGGTGGGCAGCCATGCCGATCCGTTCTACGAAGCGATCCCATCGTCCACCGACAAGGCCTTCGTGGAGATCAGGCGGGGCAGTCACTACTGCGGTAATGGTGGCAATAGCTACAACGCCGTACTCAGCCGGTTTGGCGTTTCCTGGATGAAACTGCACCTGGATAACGACCAGCGCTACAACCAGTTCCTTTGCGGTCCCGACCACGAGCGTGACCGGGATATTTCCGAATACCGGGGAACCTGCCCGTACTGATCCGGGCACGATAAGAAAATCTCAGACGGTAGTTGTTAAACTTCCGGCCGTTCGGGCCATGCAGAGCATGGCCCCTTTTTTCGTCCAGGCCGGTTTTCCGGAGGTCAGGCGCGGCTGATAAACTTGCGCTCGTCGACGTTGACCCGGATACGATCGCCTGTGGCAATGTGTTCCGGGACCTGAACAACCAGTCCGGTGGTCAGGCGGGCCGGCTTGGTCCGGGCCGTGGCAGAACCACCCTTCACTGACGGATCGGTTTCCTCGATGGTGAGATCCACAGTGGGGGGAAGGTCAAGGGCCACGGGTGCGTTGTCGACCAGAAGTACCATGACACCCTGGGTTTCTTCGGTGATAAACAGCAATTCGTCGGCGATGACTTCCCGGTTCAGACTGTACTGGGTGTAGTCTTCTGAATCCATAAATACATATTCATCGCCATCGGCGTAGGAGAAGGTAGCCGGACGCCGGACCAGGTCCGCCAGCGTGAGCATGTCAGAGTCCTTGAAGGTCTCGTCCAGCTTGGCCCCTGTGACGACATCGTACATGCGCATCCGATAAAGGCTGCCCCCGGCCCGCCCCTGGGGCACAGAGCGCTCAATATCCTTCACAAACCACACACTGCCTTCATACTCGACGGCTTGGTTCTTCCTGATTTCACCTGCTTTCGGCATGATCTCTCTCCTTCATGATGATTCCTGATAGCTGTATATCATGACTCGTGGCAAAGCCATAGCCGGTGCCTGCCACCACGGCGCAAATTATTGGTACACCGCAATTTTCTACATGTCGAAAAGCTTTTCGGCGCTTCCAGCCTGTATGTCAAACTGACCGTTTTTTCAGATAAGTCTCACCTAAACAGTGACTTAAAAGGCAACAGACACCTCAATCTCTGGCAACCCCCGTTAAATGGCGCATCGGGTCCTACTCTGACCCACTGAGACCGTCAGGAAATTTTGCGCCGCCTCCAGCTCCATACGAGATAAGCTATTGAATCAAAACCATAAATTATATCGGCACGATTATCGCACTCTCATTAGGGCACGTGTCCCGGAAACAGATCGGGGCAGCTAACCAGCCCTGTAGATCGGGATGGGTAAGGAAGCCAAGGACCTCGGAATGAGATACCTGGTGGTGAAAATAACGTAGAACTTAGTGCTCATTAACTGGAGAATGACTATGAACAGGAAACTCCTCGCCGCAGCTATTGCCCTGACTGCGTGGACAGGTTCAGCCAGTGCTATTGTGGTTAGCGGCAGCACAGGTAATGCTCTGCAGACAAATCTGAATAACGCCACCGTAGGCGGTAACTCATCTATTGACGTGAACGCTGATCAGATTGCCGACGGCCTCGACAGTTACTGGGAAATTGTCGGCGGTAGTGGCAGCACCACCACGCTGGTACTCGAGCTGGCCGGTAAGCGTGAATCCAACACTTTCGGCATCTATGACAGAAATGACACCAGTAACTACGTTGAACTGTTCGCCGGTTCGGACGTCGCTTCAGCTCAGCGGACACTCACCATTGATGGCGGCGGCGCCGTGTTTATTGATGGCGTGGACCAGGGCGTCAACCTCAGCACTGGTCAATTCGGCTTCTACCTGGCGCGTCCGGGCGTACAGTTCTATTCCGACAGTACGCTGAACCCCGGCGGCACCGACCAGATGGCGGCGTACCGCGGTACCGGCGTGGATACGCTGGACCTGGCCGGCCTGGGTCAGTTCCTGTGGACGGATGATCAGTACATCATTGCCTGGGAAGATATGCCTTATGGTCGGTCCGATAAGGACGTGAACGACCTCGTGGTACTGATTGATGGCGTGGTCAATGTGCCTGAGCCCGGCACCCTTGCTCTGCTTGGCCTTGGCCTGGCAGGACTGGGAGCTGCCCGCCGTCGTAAAGCCTGATCAGGAATCTGGACAGGTATAGAAAGTAAAAAGCCATAGGCTGATGCCTATGGCTTTTCTGCTTTACTTCATTGGTCGCTGCGGAACAGCAAGCCTCAGCTTCTCATCAGACAATTACCAGATTGTCCCGATGAATCATTTCTTCATCTGACACATAACCCAGCACCTCCGCAATCCGGTCACTGGGTCTGCCGGCAATGGCCCGGGCTTCATCCGCGTCATAATTGATCAGCCCCCGGGCCACCTCCCGCCCAGCAGGGTCAACACAGGAAACCATTTCACCCCGACGGAACTGCCCGCTGACGCTTTTGACCCCCACCGGCAGCAAACTGCGTCCGCCCTTGCAGAGGACCTGAACTGCGCCATCATCAATCATGATCCGGCCCCGGGTCTGCAAATGACTGGCCAGCCACTGTTTGCGAGCCGCCGTACGGCCCTGTTGGGGCAGCAGCAGCGTACCCGCCGCCTCCCCTGCCCGCAGCCTCGTTATCACGTCGGTAAGACGGCCGCCAACGATGACGGTAAAGGCTCCTGAACGGGCCGCCAGCCGGGCCGCACGCAGTTTGGTCTGCATACCGCCCCGCCCAAGGGCGCCGGCACCTCCGCCAGCCATCACATCCAACTCAGGATCATTGGCCTGGCGCTCGCTGATCAGTCTGGCATCGGGATTCTTGCGGGGATCTTCGTCGAACAGACCTTCCTGATCGGTGAGAATGATCAGCCCGTCCGCCTCGATCAGGTTAGTCACCAGTGCGCCCAGAGTGTCGTTATCGCCAAAACGAATCTCGTCTGTAACAACTGTGTCGTTCTCGTTGACGATGGGCACCACCCCCAGGTCCAGCAGCGTGCGCAGGGTGCTCCGGGCATTGAGGTATCGCTTTCGGTCCGACAGGTCATCATGGGTAAGAAGAATCTGTGCGGAGTGGCGGTCGTGCCGCCGGAACTGGGCTTCCCAGGTCTGCACCAGCCCCATCTGCCCCACCGCGGCGGCGGCCTGCAACTCGTGCAAGTGCTCAGGACGGCGCTGCCAGCCCAGGCGGCTCATGCCTTCAGCGACAGAACCGGAGGAGACCACGACAATTTCAACACCAGCGCGGATCAGATCCGCAATCTGGTCTACCCAACCCGCAAGGGCAGGTACATCCAGGCCACTGCCATCATTGGTGAGCAATGCACTACCTATCTTGATCA
>JAJUHY010000355.1 GCA_029265735.1 Marinobacter segnicrescens
GCATGAGCTGGAGCCGGTAGCGCGCCGGCGGAATCTCGCATTAACCTTTGAGCCCCTGTTTGCGGGAGTACCACCGTTTGAGACCCCCGCTGAGGCCGAGCTGGTCAAGGTATGTGAGCGCCTCACCGGTCATCAGGCCGAGGCCGTGGCCTTCGCCACTGAAGCTCCATGGCTGCAGCAGCTGGGTCTGGAAACCCTGGTGATGGGGCCAGGTTCTATTGACCAGGCTCACCAGCCGGACGAATATCTCGACCTGGGCCAGATTGCCCCAACCATCACCCTGCTGAAACAACTGATCAGGCACTTCTGCTTATGAGCGTTACCGACTGGCTGCACAGCTTTCGCCACTCGTCACCCTATATCAATGCCCACCGCGGCAGTACTGTCGTGCTGGTGGTGGGCGGCGATGCTCTGGCCAGCGACAACCTGCAGAATATTATCCACGACATCACCCTGCTCAGCAGCCTGGGTATCCGACTGGTGGTGGCTTTCGGAGCCCGTCCCCAGATTCAGCAACGGCTGGAAGGGGCGGGACAGCAATCTGACTTTGCAGATGGTTTGCGGATCACCCCTGAGCATCACCTGCCGCTGATCATGGAAGCTGTTGGCGGACTGCGTTCCTGGCTGGAGAGCCGGCTGTCCATGGGGCTGGTGAACTCGCCCATGCACGGCGCCAAAATCCGGGTCGCCAGCGGCAATTTCGTTGCGGCCCGTCCGGTGGGCGTACTGGATGGGGTGGATTACGGTTACACCGGCCGCGTCCGCCGGGTGGATACGGCCGGCATCGAGCGGTTGCTGGAGCTGGGCCATATCGTACTGCTACCGCCCCAGGGCTATTCTCCCACCGGCGATGTTTTTAACCTGTCCTATGAGCATGTGGGCAGTCAGGTGGCGTCAGCGCTGCGGGCGGATAAACTGATCCTGTTCACCGAAGGTCAGGGCGTCCAGGATGAAAACGGCGCCCTGGTGCGGGAGCTTACCGTCCGGCAGGCCCTGCAGTCGGTGACCGGAAATGTGGTTTCAGGGCATGATGCGGATCTGCTGCGGGCCGCCTGTGATGCCTGCACCCGTGGCGTACGCCGGGCGCACATCATCAGTTACCGTCGTGACGGCGCCATGCTGGAAGAGCTGTTCACCCGGGACGGGTCCGGCACCCTGGTAACCGACGACAATTATGAGCAGATCCGCCCCGCCAGGGTGGAGGATATTGGTGGCATTGTGGAGCTGATCCAGCCGCTGGAAGAGCAGGGCGTACTGGTGCGTCGCTCCCGTGAGCTGCTGGAGACGGAAATCGATCAGTTTGTGGTGGCAGAGCGGGACGGCATGATCATCGGTTGTGCTGCCCTGTACGCCTTTCCGGAAGAGCAGGCGGGAGAGCTCTCATGCTTTGCGGTGGACCCGGCCTATCGCCGCGGTGGCCGTGGTGATGAGATTCTTGCCCTGATAGAGCGCATGGCCCGGGCCCAGGGACTGCAACGTCTGTTCGTGCTTACAACCCAGACCGAACACTGGTTCCGGGAGCGGGGCTTCGAGCCCTGCCCGGTACAGTCCCTGCCAGGGCCCAAGCAGGCGACCTATAATACCCGCCGCAAGTCCAAGGTCTTCGTAAAATCCATGGTCTGAAAAAATCGTCGGAACCAGATGTAAAACTTCTGGTCAGATACTTGACGGAATGTAGCTAAAGCAGTCACATTAACAAAAGTATAGTTTTTATCCCCAAAGAAATTCCGGGTTTTTTGGGGGGCCGCCTTTTCTTCAGAAAGCGTGACTATACTGACCTCAGCCGATACCGACCGGATCACCGGAACGGATGCTACAGCGCGGGTAGCTGGTGTCATCCGCCATGAGGGAA
>JAJUHY010000153.1 GCA_029265735.1 Marinobacter segnicrescens
TGCTCAGGGAAGTGGACGCCACCGCCCTTGAGATGGAAGCTGAGGGCTTCTGATAGCGCAGGACAGTCTGAAAATCCGAACATAATCAGAAATCAGGAGGGATACACCATGAGCCGTCAGGCAAAAGCAGTGGTATGCCGTGAATGGGGCAAGCCTGTTCAGGTGGAAACGATTACCGTCGACGGACCCAAACGGGGCGAAGTCACCATCAAGGTCGCGGCCTGTGGCGTCTGCCACAGCGACCATTCCGCTACGACCGGCAAGATTCAGTATCCACCTCCCCTGGTGCTTGGCCATGAGGCCGCCGGCGTGGTGGTGGACGTGGGCGAGGGCGTGACTACCCTCAAGAAAGGCGATTATGTGGTAAGTACGTTTATCACCATGTGTGGCAAATGCCGCAACTGCGTCCGTGGCCGGCCGGTGTTGTGCGAAAACGCGAAAAAATCCCTGGTAACCCTGCCGGATGGCACGGTTCGCACCCATGGCAAGGACGGTGAGGACCTGTACGTGTTTGGCGCCTGCGGCGTCATGGCCGAGTACGCCACCCTCCATGAAGACAACTGCGTCAAAATCGACGAGGATCTGCCCATGCCCAGCGCGGCCCTGGTGGGTTGCGCCGTGATTACCGGCGTTGGCGCCGTCTTTAATACCGCTGAGCTTGAGCCGGGGTCCCGTGCGGTGGTCTTTGGTATCGGTGGTGTCGGCCTGAACGCGATTCAGGGCTGTGTCACAGCGGGCGCGGAAATGGTTATCGCTGTGGATACCAACGATGCCAAGCTGGAAATGGCAAAAGAGTTCGGCGCGACGCACACCATCAACACAAATGAGGTGGAAGACGTCAGCAAGGCCATCAAGAAACTCAGCGGTGGTGGCGTAGACTATGCCTTCGAATGCGTCGGTCATGGCAAGGTGGTAGAGCAGGCCTACAAGGCCCTGGGCCGCGCCGGTACCGTGGTGGTGGTCGGGGTGGCAGACATGAAGGACCAGACGTCCATCAGTACCTTTGCGCTGCCTGCGGACGAGCGCACACTCAAAGGGAGCTGGCTGGGCTCAGCACGGCCCCAGTACGACTTCCCGAAAATTCTGAACCTCTACAAGGCCAACCGTCTGAAACTGGATGAGCTGATCACCCAGACTTATACCATTGATGAGGCCCCCCAGGCATTCGAGGACATGCTGTCCGGCAAGAACGCCCGTGGCGTGATCGTTTTCGATTAAATCGGATTGACTCCCGGAAGGAGCAGTACCATGAACAACCTGAGTAAGAATTACATCAACGGCCAGTGGGTTGACTGGTCCGGCGACACCATCGACGTGCACGAAGGCACCCGAGGCGAGGTGATTGCCAAAGTTCCGTCCGCGGACCGCGCGACCATGGAACAGGCAGTGGAAGCCGCCGATGCTGCGTTCGAAAGCTGGAGCGAGACTTCTCTTGAGCAGCGCATTGAGATTATCCGTCAGCTGCACGCCGGCCTGAAAGCCCGCGCACCGGAAATCGCCCAGGCAGTCGCCCGGGAAGTGGGCATGCCGATCAAACTGGCGGGGATCATCCAGGCAGGCATGCCGATCAAGGTCACCGAGACCTATCTGGACCTGCTGCCCAATTATCCGTTTACCGAGCAGTCCGGTAACTCAGAGGTACAGTACGCCCCTGTGGGTGTTGTCGGCTGTATCACGCCCTGGAACTACCCGCTGCACCAGGTGATTCTCAAGGTGGTTCCGGCGCTGGCAGCAGGCTGCACCATCGTGCTCA
This sequence comes from Marinobacter segnicrescens, assembly GCA_029265735.1. Lineage (GTDB taxonomy): Bacteria > Pseudomonadota > Gammaproteobacteria > Pseudomonadales > Oleiphilaceae > Marinobacter > Marinobacter segnicrescens_A. Next base: position 1,754 of record JAJUHY010000153.1, read on the forward strand.
AGCCCAGTGAGGTTTCACCCCAGAGTGCTTTCATTCTGGCGGAAATTCTGGATGGCACCGACCTGCCCAAGGGCGTGTTCAATATGGTCTGCGGTCTGGGTCAGGAAGTGGGCGATGCGCTGATCAAGCACCCGAAAGTGCACATGATATCGTTCACCGGCTCCACCCGTACCGGGCATCTGATCGCCCACGCGGCGGCCGACGACTTCAAGCGGATTGCGCTGGAGATGGGCGGTAAGTCTGCTTCCGTCATCCTGCCGGACGCGGATCTGGAGGCTGCCGTCAAAGGCACCTTCATGAACTGCCTGCAGAACAGCGGCCAGACCTGCACCGCACTGACCCGTATGCTGGTTCACAAGGATCAGCACGACCAGGCCTGCGAAATTGCCGGTGCCATCGCCAACGGCGTAAAGCTGGGCGACCCGCTGGACGAAAACACCCGTATGGGTCCGCTGGCGTCTGCTGCCCAGCGTGACATAGTGCGGGACTACATCAGGGTGGGCATTGAAGAAGGTGCGACTCTGGTGGCCGGTGGTGCCGAGGCGCCGGAAGGGCTGGAGCAGGGCTACTTCGTCAAGCCGACGGTGTTCGGTAACGTCGATCCCAACAGCCGTATCGCCCAGGAAGAGATCTTCGGGCCGGTACTCTGCGTGATTCCCTACGAAACCGAAGAGGAAGCCATCCGCATTGCCAACGGCACGCCTTATGGCCTGTCCGGCGCGGTATTCTCCGCGGATCAGGACAAGGCGAAGAAGGTCGCTGGCAAGATGCGCACCGGTCAGGTGTTCGTTAACGGCGGTGCGTTTAACCCGCTGGCGCCGTTTGGCGGCTTTGGTCACTCCGGTATCGGCCGTGAATTCGGCAAGTGGGGCCTGGAAGAGTTCCTGGAAGTCCGTGCCCTGCAGTTGTAACACCCTGGCCCGGTAGGGTACATATAGAAAGCTAATGAAGCGGGCATTCCCCCTCAGGGTGAATGCTCGTTTTTCTTGGACGACAGGCAGGTTTGTGCCGACTTATCTGTGCGGCCCTTGCTGATCAAACCCCGAATAAAAAATCATTGAGGAATTATCGTGAGCAGCATCTGGACGGTTACCCCCAACGTTGAAGCCATTAACAAGCAGAATGAAAACACCGCAGCGGGAACCCTGGGCATTGAGTTTACAGAGGCAGGGGACGACTTCCTGCGTGCGCGGATGCCGGTGGACAGTCGAACGATCCAGCCCTTCGGTATCCTGCACGGTGGCTCTTCCGTGGTGCTGGCAGAAACTCTGGGGAGTGTGGCGGCGAATCACTGTATGAAGAAGGACAGCACCGTCGGTGTCGGTTTGGAAATCAATGCCAACCACATCCGGTCGGTCAGCTCCGGCTGGGTTAATGGCACCGCCCGTCCCCTGCACGTTGGCGGATCAACCCAGGTCTGGGAAATCCGGATTGAGAACGAGGACGGCAAGCTCACCTGTGTTTCCCGCATTACCATGGCGATTATCAACCGATAAGCCCCTGGCCACGGATGAACGCGGGAAACCTGGTATTCCGTGGCCGATACTCCTCGGATCAGGGCTTGCCGCCCAGCAGAATCCGCACTGCCAGGCAGGCTTCCTCCACTTCTTCGATGTTCGGCTCCCGGCCGATAATCACGTCGGAATAAAGGCAGGCTTCCGCCAGACGCACCATAAAGTACGACAGGCTCTCTACCCGCATGGGGGGCATCTCAAGATGACCTTTGTCGATCTGGTCCTGAATCATCTGGGTATTGGCCTCAACCACCCGGCTGTGCATGCTGGAAGCCGATGACGTCAGTACCCGCAGGGCGTGCTCGGGGTCCTGTTTGATGAAGTCCCGCAGCGGTTTTGCCCGTACCAGTTCAATGGTAATACGCCGGTAAACGCCAACGATATAATCCACTCCGGTGCCCGGAGTTGAAGCTACAATGGAGGCACGGATGGGCGCATACAACGACCAGAGGATATCTCCCAGCAGGAGGTCTTTATTACCAACCCAGCGGAACAACGTCGCACGGCCGATGCCCAGCTCTTCAGCCAGATCGGCCAGATGCAGGCGTTCGCCTTTCAGCCAGATGCGACGGGCGCGGCTGAATGCCTCAGCGGGTGTCGTTCCGGAGGAACGCTTCCGGGTTTTCTGCAGTTCACGCTGCAACGGGGATTGTGTAACTGCCACAGGTGTCTCACTTCTCGTACTCAAAAGGCGCAAAAAGCATCCCTGTCGCTACCTTTCTATGCGTTATTTTTGTTCCATATACCCGGGAGAGAATCGGTTTCCGAGCTTTTGCTCTATAAAAAATCGATACCATCCCCCGAATGTCTCGGATTTTTCCGTAGACGCGTAAGACTTTCCAACATATCGACGACAAAAACAATAACCCGATAGGCAAACTGACCCCGGAGCCGATGGATGTCTTATATTGCGGCACTCTTTTCTTCCAGCGTACTGATGCTGTTTCTGGCCCGTTATGCCTGGGCCCGGCGCGAAATCCCTGCCGCCAGGGCGGTCGCTTTCATGATGGTGGGTATCAGCTGGTGGACGCTGTTTTTATCTATTCAGCTGCTACGTGGTGCTGCGCCGGATGTGATTCCGCAGCCTGACAGCATACCGTTGTTCTGGTTCCGCCTGATGTTTATCGGGGTTTGTCTCCTGGTTGCCTCGTTTCTGATATTTGCCCTGCAGTACACTGGTATGCAGGACCGGATCAGTCGGCGTCTGGTTCTTCTGCTGAGTATTGAGCCCATTCTGGTTGTGGTGGTGGCGTTCACTGATGGTTTCTTTCACGACTGGTTTCTGAGCGGCTTCGAGCCCAGCACCGGCGAGTCTTTCCGGGGTGGGCCGGCATTCTGGTTACATACGCTGTACTCGTACTCACTGGTGACTGCCGCTTACGTGATCCTGATTCGTTTTATCATCCGTTCCCGGGCCTATCGCACACAGGCGGTGCTGGTACTGATAGGTGGCGCTATTGGTTCCACGATGAATATCATCACCATCCTGCAACTGGTTCCGCCTGCGCTGGCAGGGCTTGATCTTAGTCCCTTCGGTTTTCTGATCGTTACGATTTTCCTGTTGCTGAGCATCCGTAAACAAGGTTTTTTGGACGTCATGCCCATTGCCCGGTCACTGGTGTTCCATCATATGCTGGACGCTGTGCTGGTGACCGATGCCCAGGGGCGCCTGATCGATGTCAACCCGGCAGCGCGAAAGCTTCTGGACCGTGCGGGTAAAGCGTTTACGCGGGGTGAGCCCCTTGAAGAGCTGGTGCCCGAGCTGTTCTCAGGGCGAAAGGTGGTGAACGAGCTGTATATGGATAACCATGTACTGAGCGTACAGACGAATGTTTTTTACAATACCAGCGGTCATGTACGGGGCGCCATCTATAGCTTGCGGGATGTCACCAAGTTCAAGCAGATCGAAGCCGACCTGCGGGAAAAACTTGACCGCATTGAAGAGCTGCAGAAGGCTCTGAAAGAAGAGTCGATCCGGGACCCGCTTACTGGCCTGTTTAACCGCCGGTGGCTGGATGAAGTGCTCGGCCATGAAATACCCCGGGCGTTGCGGGACCA